>DASPPF010000037.1:0-8574 GCA_035625575.1 Nitrososphaerales archaeon
ATGTTGTTCCTCTGGGCCTCCCTTCCTCGGGTCTCCCCAGAGCCCTCCTTCAGTATTATTACTGGCTGACCTGTCGCTGACATCTAAATCCCGCCGCTATACAACTTTGGGTTGTTTTTAAGAATTATCCGCCCGAGGCCACGAGCGAAAACGACTGCCAGTACTCCGTCGACCCCACTCCCAACGAGCCGGCGAACACACCTTCGACGACCACCTCGTAACTCACGCCCGGAGTCACGGTGATCGTGGTCGGAACTCCCAGCGCGACCAGCTTCGGTGTTCCCGACGCGAAGGGTCCCTTCACCTCCCCGAGCGAGATGTTGTCGATGTAGACGTAGAGCTGCGCCATCGGCCCCGCCTCCTTCGGCAATACTGTGAAGGAGATCTGCTGGCTGACGATGTCGGTCCTGTTGAAGAGAAGCAGCGACGCGTTGCCGAGACTGAATCCCTGGCACGTCCCGCTGCTGGACTGACAGATGTTGGCTCCCGCCAGCGTCGCCTGTTGAGGGACCGGATTGAAACCGCTCTCCACGACGTAGTAGTATGTTGTCAGGGTGCCGATGAAGAGGACGCAGGCGGTTATGGCCACGAACTTCTTGGAAAACAGGATTTCCGACCCGCATCCTCCAGGTCGAAAAACCTTTCGAGAAACGAAGTCCCAAGGGGCAATCGGGGTCGCAGGAGAAACAGACTTATTGCAGGCACCGGGGCTTCCGAAGAACCTCGCCGCAGAGCTCTTCGGCACACTCGCCCTTGGCCTCGTGGGCGCCGGCTCGGCCGCGGCGGCGCGATCATCGTCGACGTCTTGATGGGAGGAGCGTTCACCGGAGCAGCGATGGACCCGGCCAGGGCGATGGGGGTGATGACAACCGGCAGCTGCTTCCCGTCCCAGTGGCACATCTACCGAAAGGGCCCCGCCAGTGGAGCGATTCCCGCGGCGCTCGTGCGCAGGCTCCTGCCGGAGGGCTGGCAATCGGCAGCGGAGATAAATACGGGACGGGCCGTGCGCGCAGGACATTGAAGACGAGCGTGGTCAGGCTCAGCAGGGAACAGGCGAAGGAGGTCCTGGCGAAGGTGGACGCATCCATCAGCTCGACGAGCGGGCGCACGGCGAGGGAGCAGGTCGTCAAGCTACTCAACTCATCCGTGCCTTCCTACTCTTGGGTCGGGATATACGTGGTCGAGGGTCCTGACCTCGCGCTGGACGCCTGGTCAGGCCCAGCTGCGACCGAGCACGCCAAGATTCCGATCGGAAGGGGCGTCTGCGGCTTCGCTGCGAAGGCGGGCCGGACCGAGATTGTGTCCGACGTGAGCAAGGACCCGAGGTACCTGCAGTGCTTCCTGTCGACCAAGTCGGAGATTGTCGTCCCCATCCTCAATTCGGGGAAGGTTGTCGGGGAGATCGACATCGACAGCGACCAGCTCGACTCTTTCTCTTCGGTGGACAGAGAATTCCTAGAAGTTGTCGCCCGGAAGGTCTCCGGGCGCTGGGCCTGAACGGAGAGCGACCTCTGTTCAGCCGTAGAATTTAATACGCCAAGGCCGAGCGGCCGCGAACAACGTTGAATCTCGAAATCAAAGACCTCCACGCATCGGTGGAGGGGAAGGAGATACTGAAAGGAGTCAACCTCACTATCAGCCAAGGCGAAGCCCACGCCCTTATGGGCCCGAATGGCTCCGGCAAGAGCACTCTTGCGTACACGCTGATGGGCCACCCCAAGTATCAAGTGACTTCGGGGGAGATTCTCCTCGGCGGGGAGAACCTGGTCGGGGTCAGCCCGGACAAGCGCGCGAGGAAGGGTCTCTTCTTGGCCTTCCAGTACCCGGTCGCCGTCCAGGGGGTCAGCATGTTCTCCTTCCTCAGGGCCGCGTACAACGCGGCCCACACCAAGGACCCCAAGGAGCCCCCTACCATCTTCGAGTTCAAGGAGGCGGCCGCGGAGAAGCTGAAGCTGCTCGAGATGGACGACTCCTTCCTTACCAGGTACCTGAACGAGGGCTTCTCAGGGGGAGAGAAGAAGCGCGCGGAGATTCTGCAGATGGCGCTCATACAGCCGAAGTTCGCCATCCTTGACGAGACGGACTCGGGGCTCGACATCGACGCGCTCAGAATCGTGGCCGAGGGGATCAACAAGGTCGCTGGCCCGGAAACGGGAACCCTTCTGATAACGCACTACCAGCGCATCCTGAAGTACGTGAAGCCTCAGTTCGTCCACGTCATGTACCAGGGCAGGATCATCGAGTCCGGCAGCGAAGACCTGTCCAGGCTCCTGGAGGAGAAGGGATACACCTGGATAACAGGCTACAAGGGCGAAGAGGAAATCCGCGAAGCGACTCCATAACCCTTTTATCCGAGAAAATAACCTATGTTATATCAAGGCCAGAGTTTTGTCCCAGACAGACATAGTAGCTGAGGATTACAAGCAGAAGTATGGTTTTAGCGACCCCGTCGACTCTTACGCCGTAAGGGCGACCAAGGGGCTCAGCGAGCGAGTGGTTCAGGAGATAGTCAGGCTCCACGACGAGCCCGCCTGGATGGAGCAGATCAGGATGAAGGCCCTGAGGAACTTCCTGGACAGGTCGCCTCCCACCTGGGCTCCTGAGCTCGGCGACATCGACTACCAGAGCTTCTACTACTACGCGAACCCCACGGCCAAGGCCGCCGATTCGTGGGAGCAGCTTCCGGAGTATATCAAGCGGACCTACGACAAGCTCGGAATCACGGAGGCTGAGAAGAAGTTCCTCGCTGGGGTTGGCGCGGTCTACGAATCGGAGGCGGTGTACCACAGCATCCAGGGCGAGCTGGCGAAACAGGGCGTTGTCTTCTCGGACACGGTCACGGCCCTGAAGCAGTACCCGGACGTGATGAAGAAGTACTTCGGGACAGTGGTGCCGTACCAGGACAACTTCATCGCAGCCCTGCAGACCGCCGTCTGGAGCGCGGGCAGCTTCGTCCACGTCCCGGAGGGCGTCAAGGTCTCGATGCCGCTTCAGGCTTACTTCAGGATGAACGAGAGGAACATGGGTCAGTTTGAGAGGACCCTGATAATCGGCGAGCCCAACAGCGAAGTGACCTACATCGAGGGCTGCAGCGCTCCCGTCTACACGACCCAGTCGCTGCACTCCGCGATAGTCGAGATAATCGCGAAGAAGGGCTCACTCGTCAAGTACACGACTCTCCAGAACTGGTCCAGGGACGTGCTGAACCTAGTGACCAAGAGGGCGCATGCCTACGAGGACGCCACCGTCTCGTGGGTCGACTTCAACGGAGGCTCTCACCTCACGAGGAAATACCCGTCGATCTACCTGCTCGGCCCCAGGGCGAAGGCGGACATAATCTCTGTCGCATACGCCGGAGCAGGCCAGGTGCAGGACACTGGCGGCAAGGCGATTCATCTGGCCAGGGACACGACATCGAAGATAATCTCTAGGTCGGTCTCGAAGGACGGTGGGCACACCGCCTACAGGGGGCTCCTGCACATCGCCAAGGGCGCGAAGAACGTGAAGAGTTCCGTCCGCTGCGACGCTCTCCTGATCGACGAGAGGAGCACCACCGCCACCTACCCGTACATGGAGATTCAGGAGGACGACGCCACCGTGACGCACGAAGCGAGCGTGGGCAAGGTCGGAGAGGAGCAGCTGTTCTATCTCACCAGCAGGGGGATAACCGACAGCGACGCCCTCAGCATGGTCGTGAACGGCTTCCTAGAGCCCTTTGCCAAGGAACTGCCAATGACGTATGCGGTCGAGTTCAACAGACTTATGTCCCTAGAAATGACCAACACGGTAGGTTGACGCCTCCGCCCAGGAGAGGAGTGTCCGAGAATTGGCTCAGCAGCTAATGGGTTCCTTCACCGAGGACGCAGTGAGGGCGCTCTCGGAGTTCCTGAAAGAACCAGCGTGGCTGCGCGACTTCCGCCTAGAGTCCTTCCGCGCCTACGCGTCCTTGCCCCAAGAGAAGAACCCGCTCTACACGAAGTACGCCTACGTCTCCAGCTTCGACGGGTCCACGTTCGGCGTGCTCCCGCAGAAGTCGAAGGTCGACCTGAGGTCCTTCTTCAAGGACTACCTCACAGGCAGGGAGAACAACATCATGCTGCAGGGCAACGAGACGGAGGTCCATTCAGAGCTGGAGCAGTCAGTCGCAGCGAGCGGGGTCCGGCTCTTGCCGTTCCACGAGGCGCTCAGGAAGGACGAGCCTATGGTGAAGAGGCTCCTCGAGAAGAGGCTCGTCAAGTCAGAGGACGACAGGTACGCGGCGCTCGTGAACGCATTCTTCAACTCGGGGACCATAGCCCAGGTGCCAAGAGATGTCAGGGTGCCGGTCCCGCTCCGCAGGATGCTGGTGACCTCCAACCCTACCACCGGCATGCTCGACCTGACCTTCCTCTTGGCGGACGAAGGTTCGCGTCTCGTCTTCCTAGACGAGCTCTACTCAGGAGCCTCGCAGGGGCCATCGCTGGTCGGCTCGACCATCGAGATCTACGCCGGGAGCGGCAGCAAGGTCGACTACAGCTCCATCCAACTACTGGACGGCCAGGCGGTCCATATCAGCAACAGGGCCATCGAGATTCAGAGGGACGCGACAGCAACGGTGAGCGCCCTCTCTCTCGGAGCGGGCGTCGTCAGGTCCAGAATGAACTTCATGCTCAACGGGAGGGGGTCCGTTGCCGAGGGTTTCGAGATCTTCTTCACGAACGAGAAGCAGCACTACGACTTCGAGTCCAACCTGATTCACAACTCGCCCGACTCGACCGGCTCCACCCAGGCGAGGGGCGTGCTGAAGGGAGAGTCCCAGTCGATCTTCAAGGGCATGATCAAGATAGGCCCCTCGGCCAAGAATTCCCGCGCCTACCTGGCGCACCACGCGATGCTGCTGGAGAGGACCGCCAAGTCGGATGGCGTCCCTGGCCTGGAGATACTGACCAACGAGGTGAAGGCCACCCACTCGGCTTCCGTGGCCCAACTGGACGAGGAGCAGCTGTTCTATCTCAACGCCCGCGGGCTGGCCACGGACGAGGCGAAGAAGATGATAGTCCTCGGCTTCTTTGAGCCCGTGCTATCCCGCGTCCCGGTGGAGCAGACCAGAGAAGGGGCTAGGTTCATGATCGACGGGAAGTGGGAGGGTATCAAAAGGCGGCTCGTCGACAGGGAGACTCTGATCGCGATGACGGGCGAGGTGGAGCCAGAAGCGAGGCCCACCGAAGACATCTTCGAGCGCCACTACAAATACAGATGACGCGGCTTGATTCAAGAGGTGATGAAGGACGCGGACCTGCCGGAGGGCTCGATGGCGACCGTCGACATGTCGGGGCTCCACCTGCTCCTCGCGAAGGTAGGAGGAGAGGTCCACGCGCTCAGCGGCACCTGCACCCATGAGGAGGCGGACCTGGGTCTCGGGTTCCTCGTAGAGGACAGGGTGACGTGCCCCCTGCATCTCTCCTCGTTCGATGTGAAGACTGGCGATGTTCTGAACCCGCCGGCCACCGAGCCACTTCAGAAATTCAATGTTAAAATACAGGACGGGGCGATTTTTGTGGAGGTTCCCTAGGGACGGTCATAGACTTGCTCAAGCCACAAGCGTTGGACGCCAAGAAGATTCAGGCCGATTTCCCGATTCTGAAGAGAAAGGTGAACGGAAAGAGGCTCGTGTACCTCGACAACGCCGCTACCACGCAGAAGCCTCAGCAGGTGATCAACGCGCTCGTGGACTACTATTCGAAGATCAACGCCAACGTCCACAGGTCTGTGCACAGGCTGGGGGAGGAGTCCACGGAGGCGTTTGAGGGCTCGCGGGCCAAGGTCGCCGGCCTGATTGGCGGCAAGCCCGAAGAGGTGGTCTTCACGCGAGGGACCACCGAATCGATAAACCTGGTGAGGTTCGCGTGGGGAGAGAAGGAGGTCCGCGAGGGGGACACACTCGTCGCGACGCTGATGGAACACCACAGCAACCTGGTTCCCTGGCAGCTGCTCGCCAAGAAGACGGGCGCCAACCTGAAGCTCGTTGGGCTGAACCCCGACGGGAGCCTGAAGATGGACGAGATGGAGAAGTTCCTCAACGACTCACCGAAGCTCGTCGCGGTCACCCATTGCTCAAACGTCGTGGGAACCATAAACGACGTCGCGAAAATCTGCGCGGAGGCAAGGAAGGCCGGTGCAGTCTCGGTCGTCGACGGTGCCCAGGCCGTACCTCACATGCCCGTGGACCTCAAGCAGATTGGCTGCGACTTCTATGCCTTCTCGGGCCACAAGATGCTTGGGCCTACAGGAATCGGCGTGCTCTACGGGCGGAGGGCGTTGCTGGAATCAATCGACCCATTCCAGGCGGGCGGAGAGATGATTCGCGAGGTCTTCAACGACCACGCGACCTGGAACGAAGTTCCCTACAAGTTCGAGGCGGGCACAGTCAACATCGCCGACGCCGTCGGGCTCGGCGCAGCCGTCGACTACCTTGAGGGGATAGGAATGGAGAAGGTCAGGGAGCACGAGATTAGACTCCTGAAGTATGCGATGGAAGTCCTTCCCGGGGTGAAGGGACTCACCGTCTACGGCCCTCGCGAACCAGAAAGGAGGGGCGACGTCCTCGCCTTCAATCTGGGCGACGTCCATCCCCACGACGTCGCCACAATCCTAGACGAAGAGGGCATCGCGATACGCTCCGGACACCACTGCGCCCAGCCGCTGATGCGCTGGCTCGACGTCGCGGCGACAAACAGGGCAAGCTTCTACGTCTACAACGACACCGAGGACATCGACGCGCTCGCGGCAGGCTTGGAGAAGGTCAGGAGGGTCTTCCACCTTTGAGCTCGGCTGACATCTACAAGGAAATCATTCTGGATTACTACCGCAGGCCGAGAAACTACGGGAAGATGGACGACCACGACATCGAGGCCCACGACACGAACCCGCTCTGCGGCGACGAGGTCGACATACAGGTGAAGGTGGGCACAGGCGGGACCATGGAGAAGGTGATGTACACAGGCAAGGGCTGCGCCATCAGCCAGGCATCCACGTCCATGCTGACGGAGCTCGCCAAGGACAAGCCGCTCGAGTGGGTGAAGCAGCTCTCCAAGGAGGACGTAGTGAAGATGCTGGGGAACCCGGACCTGGGTCCGGCAAGGATCAAGTGCGCCCTCCTCGGCATGAAGGCGCTCAAGACCGGGGTCTACGGCTATCTGGGCGCGGCGCTCGACAAGAGCGAAGACTAGCCTACTCCTTCTTCGGCTGCGTCCAGACCTTTGCGCCCTCGCCCTTCCTTCGGGGCGGCCTCGCCGACATCACGTGCCTCTTCAGAAGCTGGATTCCGAGCGCGGGGTCCACCCCCTTCGGGCAGACGGCAGAGCATGAGCCGGCGTAGTGACATCGGAACACGCCGTGCTCCGTGTCCAGAAGCGCGAACCTCTCCTTCCCCCCTTCGTCCCTCACGTCCATCGTGTACCTGTAGGCCTGCGCCAGCGCCTGCGGGCCTGGAAAGAGCGTGTCGGTCCCAACCGTGGGGCACGACGACGTGCAGAGGCCGCACTTTATGCAGTAGGTGAACTGGAGGATCTGCTGTAGCTCTTCGTCGCTCATGGCGTACTCTGCGGTCGGATTCTCCACCTCCTGCGCGTCGGCCCTGACCAGGCGCGGAATCAGCGACCTGTGCTTCTCGAAGAATCCGGAGAGGTCAGTGACGAGGTCCTTTATGATCGGGAAGTTGTCCATCGGCTGCACGACCACCTCGTCCGACCTGAGCTCCTCCAGAGGAGTGTAGCACGCCAGCATGGGCCTGCCGTTGACCTTCATGCCGCAGGAGCCGCAGCACGCCATCCTGCACGAGAACCTGACTCCCAGTGAATGGTCCCTGTAGTCCCTCACCTGGAGCAGGGCGTCGAGGACGGTCATTCCTGGCCTCCCCTGCACCACGAACTCCTCGAATCTGGGCTTCCTGTCGGTCTCTGGGTTGAACCTCTGAACCCTGAGCTTCAGGTCTCCCATGAGGCTAGCTCACGCCTCCCAGGACTGCGAAGATTACTGTCCTCGTCCCGTACGCTATGGCCAGGGAGGCCGCGATGATAGCGCCTCCGTTGACCCAGGTCGACCAGCTGGGCGATTGCTTCCACTCCAGCAGGATCATCCTGAGGCCGTTGAACCCGTGAAGCAATACCACGACCAGGAGCAGCTCCAGAAGGCTCCCGTCGACCCAGTCCCTGTACAGTGAGAGCACCCTCTGGAAGGAGAGGGCCTCGCCGTAGGGAACCAGCACCCCCTGCATGAGCAGGTGGAAGCCCACGAGGAGAAGCGCGGCTACTGCCGTGACGTACTGGAGTTGCATCAGCCTGGACTCTTTCATCGTATCACCCGAACAGGATGCTCCCCGACCAAAGCGCCGCCACTATGGCGAGGACTATGGCCGCCCAGATGAGGTGTTGCTGCATCGTCCTGAGGCCCTTGGCCTTGTATGGGTACTCGATCCTGGAGGGCTTCTGGAAGATTACCCCGTACTCCGAGAGGATCAGCCGGATGCCGTTGATCCCGTGGAAGACCACTATGGTGACAGCGAGCACCAGTATCAGATGGCCGACTACGTTCTCG
>DASPPF010000038.1:0-4265 GCA_035625575.1 Nitrososphaerales archaeon
GACCCGAAGCCGGCGGCGTCTTCAGCAAGGCGCAGAGGCTCGTCGGTCGCCTGGCGCGGTCCTCGGCATCCGCCAAGACCGAATCAGCACCCGAGGCCGTGTGGAATTCGGTGCCAGAAGACAGGATGGCCCTGTGTGAGCAAGTGAAAGAGCTCCTCGGCTACCCTGGCAATCCCCCTTCCAGCCTCCTGGCGTCGCTGTTCGACGAGGTCTATCACGGCGGGCCTCTGTACAGGGAGATGTACGGCGTAGAGCCGAGATACAACGCGGGGGTGGGATTCATAGAGCGGGACAAGGTCATCGTCCGTCGGTCCGACCTCGGGTCGCTCGCTGCCGCCTCGCACGGGAGACTTGCGATGTTGACTGGACGGCCAAGGAAAGCCGCAGAGTACTCGCTAGGACGACTGATCTCCTACTTCAGGCTCGGGGCGTCGGTGTTCATAGGAGACGGAGACGTTCGACCGACTCCCGAGGCGGCCTCCTTCAGGAAGCCGAGCGGCAAGAGCCTGCTCTGGGCTCGTGAGAAGCTGCACTCCAGAAGGTTGGTGTACGTGGGCGACTCGGCCGAGGACCTGCAGATGGTAAAGAACGCACGGAAATCTGCCGACGGCCTCGCCTTCGCCGGCGTCTACGCCAACTCCTACGAGCCCTCGGAGCAGCTCCGTTTCTTCAGAAGAGAGGGGGCGGAGCTAATACTGCCGTCGGTCAGGGAGATGCCCAGGGTGATGAGGGAGGTGGCGAGAGGCTGAGGAAGGCGACAGTCGAGCGCAAGTCGAAGGAGACCAGCGTCAAGGTCAGTGTGAACCTTGACGGAGCCGGGAAGAGCGACGTGAAGACAGGGGTCAGGTTTCTGGACCACATGCTGGACTCGCTGTCGACCCACAGCATGATGGACATCAGAGTGCGGGCGAGCGGTGACCTGCAGCACCACACTGTCGAGGACGTGGCTCTGTCTCTCGGGAACGCCCTCTCGAAGGCTCTCGGCGACAGAAAGGGTCTGACCAGGTTCGGATTCGCGGTCGTGCCGATGGACGACGCACTGGCGCTCGCGGCCCTGGACCTCGTCCGGAGGCCCTACTCCTCGGTGGAACTGGGCCTTCAGAGGCCGATGCTGGAGGATGCACCGAGAGAGGACCTCGAGCACTTCTTCTCCTCCCTGGCGACGGCGCTGGAGGCGACTCTGCACGTCAGGGTGATGGAGGGGAGGAACGACCACCACAAGTTCGAGGCGGCCGTGAAGGCGGTCGCGCTGTCGCTGCGCGGCGCAGCCAGCACCGACCCGAGAAGGAGGCGCAGCACGCCGTCGTCCAAGGGGATGATGTAGGTCGCGCTTCGCCATAGTCAACTACGGGGTCGGGAACCTCTACAGCCTGTCTCAGGCCCTCCGCCGTGAGAACGTGGAGACGGAGATCGCAACGCGCGGCAGGGCCCTACGCGACGCCGACGCAGTCGTGCTTCCGGGTGTCGGTGGGTTCCAGGGCGCCGCTTCCAAGCTTCCCCGCGACGAGGTGTTGGACCTCGCCAGTGGGGGCAAGACGATAGTCGGCATCTGTCTTGGGATGCAGCTCTTCTTCGGCCAGAGCGATGAAGGGGCGGGCAGAGGCCTTGACCTTTTCCCCGGAAGGGTCAAGCGCCTGCCGGACAGCGTGAAGGTCCCCCAGATGGGATGGAACACTCTGAGGGTGAAGCGTCGCACGGACCTGACGGACGGCGTCGGTGACGGAAGCTGGGTCTACTTCGTTCACTCCTACTATCCAGACACCGAGGGAGACTGGGTCCAGGCCACCTGCGACTACGGCGTCGAGTTCCCCTCACTGCTCGAAAAAGGCAACATCATAGGCACGCAGTTCCACCCAGAAAAGTCCGGCCCGACGGGAGCTCGGATTCTTCGCAACATAATCAGGATGGCCCGATAGATGCAGCGCTGGGCGGCCATAGACATCATGGGCGGTCGAGTGGTCTCGCTCCTCAAGGGCAAAGCCTCCGCGAAGACAACCTGGGGTATCAGCCCAGTCGACGCCGCCAAGAGGTGGGAGCGGGAGGGCGCGGACGGACTGCACATCGTCGACCTGGACCGAGCCCTGGGCTCCGCCTCCAACGAGAGCGTAGTGCACGAGGTCCTGAAGGCAGCCCGGATTCCGGTCCAGGTCGGGGGCGGGATCCGAACGGTCCGCGAAGCGCTGAAGATCCTCGCGATGGGCGCGAACCGCCTGGTCGTCGGGACGCTGGCCTACAGCTCGCCCTCGACGCTGCGCGATCTAATCGAGGCGGCCGGAGCGGAGTCGGTGGCCGTGGCCGCCGACTACAACAACGGAAGAGTACTGACGCACGGCTGGACCCGCGGTGGAAGCCTGGGGCTGCTGGAAGCGGCGGAGCACGCGCAAGACCTGGGGGTCCGCACCCTGGTCGTCACCGCCACGGAGCGGGACGGAGCGGCCGTCGGTCCCGACCTCGAGACCTACCAGAAGCTGCGCAGGGCGACGAAGCTCACCATCCTGGCCTCCGGCGGAGTCCGGTCGACAGAGGACATCGAGAGCCTGGCCAGGCTCGGCGTCGACGGCGTCATCCTGGGACGGGCCCTCTACGACGGCTCAGTCAAGATTTCCGATTCTGGCTGGGAGAAGCCTTGACTCTGGCCAAGAGGATCATACCGTGCCTCGACGTGAAGGGGGGCCGCGTGGTGAAGGGCGTGCACTTCGAAGGGCTCCGTGACGCAGGCGACCCGGTCGAGCTAGCCGCCAGGTACAGGGACGAGGGAGCCGATGAGGTGGTCTTCCTTGACATCACGGCCAGTATCTCCAAGAGGAAGACCCTGGCCGCCATGGTGAGGAGGGTGGCCCAGGCCCTCGACATACCATTCACTGTCGGCGGGGGAATAACCAGCGCCGCGGACGTGCAGACCGTCCTCAGGAACGGCGCGGACAAGGTCTCCGTCAACACGGCCGCACTGGCCAGGCCGCGGCTGATCAGAGAAATCTCGGACACCTACGGTTCACAGTGCGTCGTTGTCGCGATCGATGCGAAGAGGTCCTCCAATCCGGGCGTGCGGTCCTTCTCCGTCTACAGCCACTCCGGGACCCGCAGGACCAGAAGAGGTGCGGTCGAGTGGGCACGAGAGGCCGAAGAGCTGGGGGCAGGGGAGCTCCTCGTGACATCCATCGACAGGGACGGGACTCGGCTGGGATACGACCTCGAGCTGCTCAGAAGGATAACGACGAGCGTCCGGCTCCCCGTCATAGCCAGCGGAGGCTGCGGCTCCCTGAAGCACTTCCTCGAGGCTTTCACGGAGGGAGGATGCGACGCCGCGCTGGCAGCTTCGCTCTTCCACTACGGTGAGCTGAGCGTAGGCCAGGTGAAAGCCTACCTCGCGTCGAAGGGGGTGCTGATGCGTCCGTGACGGGAGTCTCACTGGCGCAGATCGACTTCGAGAAGGGCGGAGGCCTGGTGCCTGTCGTGGCGAGGGACGGCGTGACAGGCAGGGTCCTGATGATGGCGTATGCAGACCGAGACGCGGTCCAGCACACGCTCGACAGCGGGTTCGCGCACTACTTCAGCCGTTCAAGGGGCAGGCTCTGGAGGAAGGGGGAGGAATCCGGGCACGTGCAGCGCGTCAAATCCGTGAAGGTCGACTGCGACAGGGACGCTCTCCTCTACGAGGTGGACCAGACCGGGCCGGCCTGCCACACGGGCGAGGAGACCTGCTTCTTCAGCGAGCTCATTACTGCGCGTGACAACGAGTACGACAGGACCATGGCGAGCGAGGTCGTGAGGCTCCTCGAAGGGGCCGCGCTCTCCAGGCGAAGGTGGGTCAAGGACTCCTCCAGGCGCGAGTACCGCTACCTGGTCAACCCAGTGACCGAGGGCATACCTCCGGAGCCTCCCGAACTGCTCGAATGGCTCGTCGAGATGCTCGACAGGGCTGCCTCGACCAGAGCTGACAAGGTCGTGACCTTCGAGGCCCTCGGCATCCCCTACGCAACGCTTCTGGCTCAGAGGCGGAAGAAACCACTGGCAATCATCAGGAAGAGGGACTTCGGGTCGCGCGAGAACCTCATCGCGAAAATCCCGTACGCGTCCGGCTTCGAGAAGGGCGACTACTACGTGTATGGTGTGAGCAGGGGGGAGAGGGTCATCCTCATCGACGACATGGTATCGACGGGAGGGAGCCTCATCCCAACGATCAAGGCACTGAGGAAGAAGGGCGTGGGAATCGAGGACGTGCTTGCTGTCTGCGAGAAGCCTCAGTACGGAGGGTCCTCCGAGGT
>DASPPF010000039.1:0-4811 GCA_035625575.1 Nitrososphaerales archaeon
CCCTGGCGCCGACCCTCTTCACGTACCCGTCGGCGAAGCCGAGCATGGCACAGTTGACCGTCAGTTCGGCTGCCTCACCGGTGTCTCCACCAATCAGCTTCAGGTCCCACTGCCGCGAGGCGTCACGAAGGCCCAACGAAAGCTCTCTGACCTGGGACCTGGTCACGCCCCTCGACAGACCAATCGAGACCATGAACGAGTCTGGCCTCACTCCCTTGGCAGCGAAGTCGCTCACACACATCGCCACCGCCTTGCGAGCCGCCTGCCTGAAGGTCATCTCCTTCGGGACGTCCGTGGACTGGACGAGCATGTCCACCTTCGCCACCAGCCGCCTCCCGAGGGCCGGAATCACCGCGACGTCGTCGCCGATTCTCGAGTATCTTCTCGGGAGAGGGTTTGCCGAGTTAACAATGGACTCGATTATCTCGAGCTCGTCTGGCGTGTTACTTGCTCAGCTCCCTGACCCTTTCGGCGTACTTCGCTGCGAGCTTCTTAGCGTCAGATTCGGTCTCTGCCTCCGCCGAAATCCGCACGACGTCCTCGGTGTTGGATGGCCTGACTAGGACCCACGACCTCGGCGACACCCGCACCTTCACCCCGTCCGTCGCGTCCGCGTCCTTGCTGCTCCGCTCCAGCGCCGCCACCACGCCGAGACCCTTCCTTCGGGGCACTGGGATTGCGACTCTCTCTTGATGGTAGTTCGGAACACTGGAATAGAACCTCCGCCCCTGTTCCTTCAACGCCTCCACTATCAGAAGGGCGGCGAGCATCGAGTCCCTACAGTGGTTGAACGAACCGTCGATCAACCCTCCGCTGCTTCCCTCTCCGCCGACACTAGTTCCCTTCTCTTGCATCATTCTGACGACGTTGGCTTCGCCCACCTTGGACCTGAACACGTCTCCGCCGGCCCTGCCCACGATTTCGTCTATGGCGACCGTCGTGTCCTGGGAGACCACCACCTTCCTTTCGCCCGAACTCTTGAGCAACCTCGAGACTGCCATCGTGAGCATGAAATCCCCGCTCCGCTTCAGGCCCCTGTGGTCGACCACGCAGAGCCTGTCCCCGTCGCAGTCGAAGCCCAGGCCGATGTCGCACTCCTTCGCCTTCACCAGGCTTCTCAGGACCGACAGCTCGTCCGCCATCGGATCGATCCTCCTGTTGAAGATCCCTGCAGAGTCGTTGATCGGGAAGACCTCGCAGCCGAGCCTCCTGAGTATGGGCACGGCGTGGAAGATTGCAGAGCCGCCGCCCAGGTCGAGCGCGACCCTCACACCCTCGCAAGACTTCTCTCCGAACTTCTTCACCAGGTCATCGTTGTAGCTCGCCCTGGGCCTCTTCCTGAGAACGCCGCCGCCGAAGGCACCATGCGCAGTTCTCCTTTCCTTCAGAGACGCCTCAACGACCTCGGCGCTGGCCCCCGCGCCGTCGACAACGAACTTCAGGCCGTTGAACTCCGGCTCGTTGTGCGAAGCCGTGATCATGATTGCCGGCCTCCTTCTGACCAGGCTCTCCCTGAACAGGGCCGGTGTGGAGACCATGCCGTAGTCGATCACGTCCGCCCCGAGCGCAACGACGGCCGAGGTGACAGCCCTCGCCAGCGCGGGACCGGTCGAGCGCGTGTCCCTGGCAATCAGGACCTCCTTGGCGCCCAGGCCACCCACGAAGTTCGAAGCAAAACGGGCGTAGTCGGCCAGAGTAACGTCCGAGTTTAGCACTCCCCTGATTCCGCTGACGGAGGCTATCATGTCCTTCTCGTCAGCCAGAGACCGAGATACAAAGTCTTTGTCGTGAAAAAGACTGCCAATCACCGAGCGCGAGTAGCGCCCCGCGGCGCGTCTGCAAGGCCGTCGTTACGAGCATGTGAACCATAGTTCACCGCAGCGGTATCTCTTTTTGAGTCGGGGGCTTTTGATTTGCTGGGCAAACTCCCCAGACGTAATGCGGGTAACGGGGTTCAGGGTGAGGAGGACCACGGGCATAGGCGAGCACAAGCTCGAAGAGGTGTTCAGCGGACTGGAGGAGTCCTCGGCCCTGGTGAACGTGTTCGGTTCCGAAGACGAGATGGCAAAGACCCTGAGCCACCTGAAGCTGAGGGTCGAGCCCTTCGAATCGGGCCTGTGGCTGGACAGGGACACGGGCACCATCTGCATCGGCTTCAAGCACCTGGCTGCCGCCCGGTCCGACT
Source organism: Nitrososphaerales archaeon (assembly GCA_035625575.1). Taxonomy (GTDB): domain Archaea; phylum Thermoproteota; class Nitrososphaeria; order Nitrososphaerales; family Gagatemarchaeaceae; genus DASPPF01. The sequence goes on from DASPPF010000039.1 coordinate 2,186, forward strand.
TCCTCTACCTGGACGTCATCCACGTTCTTGTCCACGTGAGGCAGTTTCTGGAGGGTCGGGAGCTCTACGACCAGGCGTTCGAATACGTGGAGAGGCCCACCGAACTGGAAGCGTACAGGTACACGGTCGCCGAGGCAAGAAGGGTGGGCCTGAAGGAGGACGAGATTCTGAAGTACCTGAGGCTCGACGCTGCCGACGACTCCGAGCTTGGCAAGCTGATGGAGAAGATAGGCGTCAGGGCCAGGCGCTGAAAATCTCCGGCTCTCAGCCCGCGCCCCTCAGTCGCTTCGAAGGTATTCCAGGCCGGACCAGTCGCTTCATGTCGAGAATCGAATCTATCTGTCTCTCGTCATATCCGAGCTCCCTGAGAGCTGTCCTGATTGGGGCTCCGTGCGCTATGCGCTTCCCCAGGGCCGCCGCTTTGTCGTAGCCAATCCTAGGCGATATGACCGTGATCAACGCTGGGCTGGTCTCGGCCAGCATCCTTCCCCTCTCCTTCATGGGCACGACGCGGTCGATGACCACCGTAGCGAGCTTGCCGAGCGCCTCTGAAAGCAGTCTCGCTTGAACAACGGCGTTGTACCCAATCAGTGGAACTCCCATCGCCAGTTCAAACTCTCCGAGGGAGGCCGCGAACTGGTTTGCTGCATCCAACCCGATCACCTCTGCCGATGCCAGAAGGGCGCTCTCGACAGTCACAGGGTTCGTCTTCCCGGGCATTATGCTGCTCCCGGCGACCTCTTCCTGGGACGGGATGTCTATCTCACCGATTCCAGTGTAGGGACCAGAGAACATCAGTCTCAAATCCTGGCAGAGCCTGTACATGTCGAGGGAAACGGTTCTGAACCCTCCGCTGAGGTTCGCCACGTCGGTCAGCAGCCTCGTGGCCCTGAACCTGTCTCTGGCCGGGACGAACCGCAGTCCGGTTGCCTTCGAAATCTCTCTCGACACCATGGCCCCGAATCTTGGGTCCGCGTTCAGGCCCGTTCCGACGGCGGTGCCGCCCATGGGCAGCTCGAACAGATACCTCACGGACTCGGAGAGCATCCGCGCGTCCCTCTCGAAGGCGTCGGCGTAGGCGCCAAATTCCTGCCCCATCGTGACTGGCAGAGCGTCGCGAAGGTGAGTCCTGCCGGGCTTGACGGTCGCGGACGTCCTTCTCGAAAGGGTTCGCAGGCTTCTCGCAATCTTCCTGAGAGACGGAACGACTTGCCTCTCAGTAGCGTACGCGGCGGCGACCCTTACTGCGGTCGGCCCGACGTCGTTGGACGACTGGCTCATGTTGACGTGGTCGTTCGGATGGACCTTCCCTCGCAGGTCGCGGGAAGCGAGCTCCGCGATGAGCTCGTTCGCGTTCATGTTCAGTCCAGTGCCCGAACCAGTCTGGAACACGTCCACCGTGAACCTGTCATCGTGGAGGCCCTTCATCACTTCCTTCGCTTTTCTCTGGATTGCGCTCCCAATCCCACCGTCGAGGAGGCCGAGGGAAACGTTGGAGCGCGCCGCGGCCAGCTTGACCACTCCGACAGCCCAGATCACCTCGCGGGGGAACCTAGTCCCGGTCTCGAGGAAGACCCTCCTCGAGTGCTCTACGTACTTCATCGCGTTGGCCCGCCGCGACCTCTCTTCTCTTAAATGCTTGATGCCCCTCGTCTCCCTCATGCTTTCACAACTCGAAAGCGAGCTGGGCATGGAGCCACCCCTCCTTTCAAGGGCGCGGCGCGGCGGACCCAAGCCGCTCTCCCGAGGCCCGATTCTGGTCGGTGCGGGAGACTCCTACGCAGCCGCCCTTTGCGCCTCCTACCTCTCCCCGTCAGACAGCCTCGTACTGGACCCTTACGAACTGATTGCAGCGCCTGAGCTCGCACGTTCAAGAACCGTCGTGGTGATTTCCGTGTCGGGTCGCACCAGGTCCAACGTTGCCGCAGCCCGGAGTGTGAGGAAGATCGCAAGGGCGAGGATCGGCGTCACGTCCAACGAAGCCAGCCCTCTGGCGAAGGAGGTGGACCAGGCGATTCTCCTTCCCTTCGAACACAGACCCAGGTCGCCCGGAATGGCCTCCTTTGCGCTCTCCCTGGCCTACTGTGCAAAGCTCTTGTCGGTCGACCTGCGACTGGACTTCGGACGGGTTCACTCCGCAGGGAGGAGGCTGTCGCGGGGTCTCAAGTTCTCCAGGGCCGGCTCCACCTTCTTCCTCGGGAACCGGGCGCTCTACGCCGTGTCGATGTATGCCGCTGCCAAGCTCTACGAGTACTTCGGGGCCTCGGCGCAGTACCAGAGGCTGGAGGAGTTCAGCCACATGGAACTCTTCTCGCTCAGGGCGAGAGACGCAGTCAACATCTTCGGTGGCTCAGACCCGCTGAAGATTGGGGGGACCTTGGCAAGATCCTTGAAGGCTGCTGGCTACGAATCCTGTCTTGCAGCGGCGGACAGGGCGACCGCAGTCGAGAACGTCTTCACCGCAGTCTTTGCCACCCAGTTCGCCGTAGCCCGGTGGATTGGAGAGACGAGAACCAAACGACCCTACATCTTGGACGCCGGGAAGAAACTCTCGGTTAGCGACTCGATGATCTACTGATTAGTGTCCGCCGCAGCCGCAACCCTCGGCCTGCACGTTCGGGTTCTC
>DASPPF010000040.1:0-4967 GCA_035625575.1 Nitrososphaerales archaeon
GCAGCGTGGTCATGACCGCGATTCCCATGGCAGCGTCTGCCAGGTCGGTCATCACGCCTCCATGCACTGTTCCCATCGGGTTGTGAAACCTCCTCCCGACGCGGAGCTTCAGCGACGCCCTTCCCCTTCCTGCGGCGACCAATTCCATGCCGAGCGTCTTCATTATGGGTGGAGGTCTTCCGCCGACTTTCGACATCCTCTGGAGCCTGTCCTTCAGGTCATCCAATGGAAAACGGACGGGTCGGCGGCGATTTAAGCCTGCGAAGGACCACTCAGGCCGGGAGCACTCGGAATTGTAGGAAGACTAGCGTTCCCCACTCGTCGCCCCCGACGACGGTGTAGATTCCAGGCGGAAAAGGCTGGGCGCTACCGCCCTTACCTGGGAAGGTTCCAGTGACATTCACGCTTGCTGACATTAGGATGGCCGCTCCCGTACCGGGCAACACGATTGCATTACTGCTCTCGGGATTGAAGTAGTATCCAGTCACCAGCCTGATGAAGAGCGGGCAGGGCACGATTGGGAATACCTGAAGCGGCTTGCCCTGGCTGATGTTCCCGGCGGCGTAGCTGCCTTGATACACGGCGACTCCGAACGGGTAGACCGACGAGTAGCACGAACCGGTCTTGAGCCCCTGCGCCGCCCACGACTTGGCCGCGGTCGCGTTGAGATTCACGGCGAACGGATTGAAGCTGTCGATGCTCACCAGAAGCGGCTGCCCAGGGCCGACCACGCTGCTGCTGATCGAAAGCTGGAGCAGGAGGCCGTTCGAAGCGGCTTGATGCGCCGAGGTGGATGACTGCGGAGCCGACGGCGAGGCCTGACCGCGCGGCAGAGATACGCTGATGGCGAGGACGGCGACGACCGAAAGCGCGGTCACCAAACCGAAGATGCTGGAGGTTTTCATTGATATCTCAGTAGGGGCCGAGAAGGCGGGGATATTATTTCTAGTCTCGAGAACACGCCGTTCTGGTCATGACACGTCGAGGTAGAAGAACGCGGTCTGAAGGACGAGCCCATCAGAGAGGGTAACCGCGAGCGTGTACTCGCCCGGCTTCAGGCTTGCGCCGACGCTCACCTCCACCTGCAATTGCACCAGGCCAGACGCCGCCGGGACCAGCCTCTCGGACGGCGTCATCGTTATCGAGGCGGGGATGTCCGTGTACGTCTCAGTGTCGGAGAGTACGACTGAGAGGGCCGACTTCCAGCTGCCGCCCACCGTAAGGTTCAGCCCAACCTGGCCGCCGCTGGAAACGGACGCCGAGTCTCCTCCGACCATCGACACGCTGAAACTGGGCGCGTAGCTGGCGTTGGCGAACCCGATGTAGTTGCCAGTCGTCGAGGTGAACCAGAGGCCGAGGGGCGCTGGCGCTATCGTCAGGTCGTTGCCTATCTCTGACGCGTTGGTAATCGGCGGGTTCGACTCGCTGTATTCTGTCATGAACTGTTTCGTCGGGTCTATGAATCCTATTCTGTTCCCGTAGTGCTCGTTGAACCAGACCCTGTCCGTGCCGTATGCGACGAAGTAGGGCAGCGTCGTGATGTTGCTCTGTTGGGACGTCGTGGGCAGCACCGTCCAGGTCCCTGACCTCAGGTCGAGGGCCGCGAGGCTCGACGGCCCGTGCTGGGAGACCCAGACGGTGCCTCCTCCCACGGCGACGCTGTTTGGAGCCTGCAGCTGGTAGTTTCCGCCCACCACCTGCGGGTTGATTGACGGGGACGCCGCTGCCGGGTCGAAGGAGTACAGGTGGCCCGTGTCGTTGACGGTGTTGAGCACTACCATGTAGGCGTACGACGAGTTCACGAAGTCCAGTTCCGCTGGGAACTCGCTGCCCACGTCGTTCACATGCATAGCGCTGACCGAGTAGTCGAGTCCGACTCTTCCCAGCGTGGCGGGCTTGCCCAGCGAGGTGAACCAGAGCGAGCCATCGGGAGCAATGGAGAGAGTGTAGGGGAAGCCCGCCGTGCCGGTGACGTTGATGACGCGCGCCGCGCCCGTGCTCGGGTTGATGCCCACCAGCGCGTTCTCGTCCCCGTCCGTGCCCCATATCATTCCGTTCCAGACCGCGATGCCCCAGATGCTGGTCTCGAATCCACAGGACTTCGAGCTAGGGTGCGACGCCGAGGGCCAGGCGTACTCGACCAGGGTCCCGTTGAGGAAGAGGTGGGCGACTCCTGGCACGGACTGCTCGCCGAACCAGACTGACCCGTCTTGGGCGACCGCAATCGCGTTTGACCACCTGCTAGGGGAGGGAAGGCTGTACTCCGTCAGCGCGTCGAACTCCGTGCTGGTCACCTTGCTCTTCAACATCTTCGCTCCGCCCAGGGGCATGCACGGACCGGCGGGCTGAATGACGAAGTAGTATGCCGAGAAAGCCGCGACGGCTACGACAGCGACGAGCACTATGGCGGTGGTGAGCTTCCGCGTCGTGTTCGCCCGTTCCATCTCCAGGGGCTACGAGTACGCTTCGTAGTCGTTGCCAAGAGATCCCAGAGCTATCTTCTGCTCCAGGATTTCGTTCGTCCCCTCGTATATCGTCGTCACTCTTGTGTCAGCCAAGTGCCTGGCGGGCCTGTTTTCAAGGGAGTATCCGTTCGCTCCGAAGACCTGCACCGCCCTGTTGGCCGCATCGAAGGAGGCGTTCGCCGCGAAGTATTTCGCCTTCGTTATGGCCAACGCTGCCTCCTCCCTCAGCTCCAGGTCTGTCGGCTTCTCTTCGTACTTCTGCTTCATGAACGCAGCCCTGAGAAGGAGCCACTTCGCCGCGTCCAAGTTCGTAGACATGATTCCTATGTGCCTCTGGACGAGCTGGTGCCTCCCTATCTTCTTCCCGTGCTGGATTCTCTCCTGAGAGTACCTAGTCGCCTCGTCGAGGCAGTCCTGTATCACTCCGACGCAGCCCGCGGCTACGCTGAGCCTCCCGCTCATCAGCCCCGAGTAGGCCACCGAGAGTCCCTTCCCAGCGGGACCGAGCATGTTCTCCTTCGACACCTCGGCCTTGTCCAGGTAGAGCGTGGCCGTGTCTGCCGTGGGCAGGCCCAGCTTGTGCTCTATGGGCTTCGCCGTGAAGCCGGGAGTGCCCTTGTCAACGATGAACGCGCACATCCCCTCCCGCTTCCCCTTCGGGTACGCGAAGACCAGGACGGAATCAGCCACCGAGCCGTTGGATATCCACATCTTCTGCCCGCTTAGGACGTATCTTCCTCCCTTCTGCTCGAAGGAGGTCGAGAGCGAGGCCGGGTCGCTTCCCGCACCCGGTTCGGTGAGTCCGAACGCGAGCAGCTTCTCGCCCTTGGTCGCCGGCGTGAGTATCCTCTGCTTCTGCTCCTCGTTCCCCCACATCTGGATCGTCAGCTGGCAGAGGGCGATGTGCACCGAGAAGAATGTCCTGACCCCGGTCCCTTCCCTCCCAATCCTCTCGATGGCCAGTGCGTAGGTCACCTGGTCCGCTCCTTGCCCGTCCCCGTACTTCCTCGATATGGGAAGGCCAAGAAGGTGTGCCTTGGAGAAGACCGGCCCGACCTGGTCGTTGAGCCTCCTCTCCAGATAGCACTTGTCCTCGATCGGTCTGATCTGCTTGCAGATCCTGTCGACCTGGTCTAGGATGAGGGTCTGCTCCTCGGACACCTCGAAGTTCATCTTCGAGAGGCCCATGAACTCGTCCTGCTCCAGTTCCTTCACTCTGCTCACCGCTCCTTCCGGACCCTCTCCTTCACGTGCTCCACGATCTCAGAGAGGGAACTGCCGGGCCCGAAGAGTCCGGTGATTCCCATCCTCGTGAGTTTCGCCTTGTCCTCCTCTGGGATGATTCCGCCGCCCACGACGAGTATGTCCTTCCCCCCGAGCTTCTCGAGCTGCTTCTTGACCCTCGGGAAGGCTGTCATGTGAGCGCCGTTCAGCAGCGAAAGAGCGACCACGTCGACGTCCTCGTCAACCGCCATCTGGGCCACCTGCTCGGGAGACGGCAGAAGTCCGCTGTAGATGACCTCCATCCCAGCATCCCTGAACGCCCTCGCGAGCACCAGCGCCCCCCGGTCGTGCCCGTCGAGCCCGGGTTTTGCAACGAGTATCCTGATCTTCTTCTGTGTAGTTGCAGCCTTCTTGCTCATCTGAGAGTGCGACCCCACGGTTCTTAGAAAAAGTTTGTGCGTGATGGCAGCAGCGTCAATGCCCGAGAGCGCAGGAATCACATTCGAGGAATGATGCCGAAGAGAGGAGTGATAAGCGCGGCCGTAATTCACTAGTGCCCACTCTTACAGTATTGCGGGTTCTCTCCAGACCCCCCACACCTTCCTTCCGACGGACACGATTTCTCCGAGAGTGGCGTACTCTGTCACAGCATCAAGCATGGGCTGAATCGAGTTTGCATTCGCGTTTTCATACACCTTCTCGATTTTCGCGAGCGCGGCCTGCACCCTCGCCTCGTCTCTCTGTTTCTTCACCTTGGCGAGCCTCGCAATCTGGCTTCGCTGCGCTCTGAAATCGATTTTGAGCGTGTCTATGGGCTTCTTCTCCTCGATCGTGTGCTTGTTGACCCCGACCACGCCGTCCCTCCCCTCCTCCACACGCTTCGAGAGCCTGTAGGAGTTCTCCGCGATTTCCCTCTGCAGGAATCCCGTCTCGATTGCCCTCAGAATCCCTCCGGCCGACTCTATCCTGTCGAAGTACCTGTACGCCTCTTCTTCCATCTGTTCCGTGAGCCACTCCACGTAGTACGACCCACCCAGAGGGTCGATTACGCTGGGGATGCCCGTCTCCTCGGCGATTATCTGCTGCGTCCTCAGCGCCACTTGGACGGCCTCCTCCGTGGGCAGGGCCCAAGCCTCGTCGTAGGAGTTGGTGTGGAGCGACTGCGTCCCGCCGAGGACCGCCGCCAATGCCTCTATGGCCGTCCTCACCACATTGTTCAGGGGCTGCTGCCAGGTCAGGGACGCGCCCGAGGTCTGTGAATGGAACCGCATCAGGAGG
>DASPPF010000041.1:0-6746 GCA_035625575.1 Nitrososphaerales archaeon
TCAGGGCCGTACTCTCGGTATCTCTCTCGAAAGTATCTCAGGTGATACGATGCCGCCTCTGCCAAGGTGATGAGGCCCCGACAGGCTATCGCTTCGCTGTAGTGAGGGAAGTCGAAGCGGACCAGGGTCCCACCTCCACCCTCGACTGTCGCTAGTGCGTCGTCGTACAGCCGCACAACGCCCTCGTCCACCTCTGTCGGGATGTTTCGCGGGACTCCAATCTTCATCCCTCGCAGCCTGCCCGGCCGGATTGTGCTCGGAATTGCGTCACGCTGAGCTGTCAAGCGGGTCAGCAGCGCAGCGTCCATGACGCTTCTCGTCAGGAAACCTATGGTGTCGAAGCTCCATGCGAGCGGGACCGTTCCTTTCGTGCTGATGAGACCCCCCGTCGGCTTGAACCCGACCACTCCGCACAGGGACGCCGGTATCCTCACAGAGCCAGCCGTGTCCGTTCCGACGGCCGCGCAGGCCATACCCTGCGCAACAGCGACCGCGGAGCCGCCGCTGGAACCCCCCGAGACCCTGTCGACGCTCCAAGGATTTCTGCAGTCCCCGTAGTGCGGGTTGACGTTGGTGACCCCGAACGCGAACTCGTGGAGGTTGGTCTTCCCCAGGATTACAGCTCCCGCTGCCTTCAGCCTGGCCACCACGTCTGCGTCGCAGGCAGGCACGAAGTTCCTGAGTATCCTCGAGCCCGCGGTCGTCCGATGCCCCTTGACGTACACGTTGTCCTTGACTGCGATGGTGATTCCACCGAGGGAATCTCTGCGACCTCTCCGAGTCGAGTCCTCTCCGAACACTGTGATGAAGGCGTTCAGTCTTCTGTCGTATTCCCTAATCGCCTTCTTCCTCATCTGAAGAACTTCGCTGGGCGTTGTCGCTCCTGCCCTCAGCATCCTGACAAGCTCTACGACCGACATGGATGGCTCGGCCGAAGTCATTTCCGGCACGACCAGATCACGCATACGGTTCGACGTCTGGTCCAATCAGTCGCTCCAGTAGCTCATGCTGGGCCGCCATGGCATCGACGAACCCGACAGCGTCCTTCTCGGCCTGCCTCGGAATCAGCGGGTTCGGAATCCCTGCGCTCCTCCCGCCTAAGCGCGTCGTGCTCCCTTCCTCCCTTCGCCTTCAATCACGGTGCGAATGAAGAATTCCCCGGCCCTGTAGCTGCTTCGCACCAGCGGCCCGGAGGCGACGTACCTGAAGCCGAGTTCGCGGCCCATTGCCTCGTAGCGCCTGAACTGCTCGGGTTTCACGAACTCGACGACGGGAAGATGCCTAGGCGAGGGCCTGAGGTACTGTCCTACGGTGAGGAAGTCGACGTCGGCCATTCTGAGGTGGCCCATCGCCTGGAAGACCTCGTCCTCTGTTTCGCCCAATCCCACCATGATCGAGGACTTGGTGTAGGCACCCCGGGAGAGCTTCTTGATGTTCCTGAGGACAGAGAGCGACTGCCAGTAGCCCGCGCGCGGGTCCCTGGCCACGGGCGTGAGCGAGAGAGTGGTCTCTATGTTGTGCGCTATGACGTCGGGGTGTGACTCGGCCACGGTCCGCAGCGCGTCGACGTCGTTCTGGAAATCGGGGATCAGGACCTCGACAAGAAGACCAGGGTTCCTCTCCTTCACGAGCCTTATCGTTCTCGCGAAGTGCGACGCCCCACCGTCAGGCAGGTCGTCACGGTCGACGGATGTGATCACGACGTAGGTGAGGCCCATCTGGGAGAGAGCGAACGCCACGTTCTCGGGCTCGGAAGCGTCAATCACTCCTTCGGGCCTTCCCGGGGTCACCATGCAGAACCTGCAGGCCCGGGAGCAGACGTCCCCCATCAGCATCAGGGTCGCGGTGCCTCCGCCCCAGCACTCGTGGACGTTGGGGCAGTGCGCTTCCTGGCAGACCGTGTGGAGGTTCAGGTCTGCGAAGAGCCGCTTGAGCCTGTCGTAGTCTTCTCCGGCCGGCGGTCTGACGGTCAGCCACCGCGGCTTGGCTTCCGCCTGCAAGCTAGATTCCGGTGAGGACCTTCAGCCTATCAAAGCCTTTCCCTGTGAAGGCTCCGTCGCAGGCTGCGCAGCCCTCCGACCTGAACCTGGGCTCCAGCTCTCTATGGAGGTTGCACATCAGGTGGCTGAATCTGATGTAGTCGCAGATGTCGGTCATGGCGGCGAGCGCCTGCCTCTCGTCTGGCTTCTCGGTCGACAGGAGCCTGGCGACCTTGTCCGCAGCCTTTGCCACCTTCGAGTCAGCCTCCAGGTCGATCATAACTCCCCTCGCCTTTCGAGAGTAGTTGCTTACGGATGCCTGAGTGATGCCAAGCCTTTCCGCCACCTGCTGCTGGGTGAGATGGTAATCCTCGCGGAGCCTCTTGGCTACCATCGCCCTCAGTGCCGGCAGGGCCGACTTCGACACCATCTCGTACGGATTAATCATCAAATTATGACCTATGTTATGACGGCGATATTTGAACATTGTCGGGCTTCGATGCGGGTCGCGGTTCGCTCGACTCTTCACCGCAAGCTTATTGGACGTGGGCGGGGCGGCACGAATCCCTCCACCGCCGAGTGGAGAGAGAAGGTTCGTTGTCCAATTGAGTGAATCGAGAGAGGGCGGAGAGTAGTGGCCGAGCAGAACGTGTTCGAGCTCTTCTCTCAGCCCCTGGTGGAGGCGCTCAGGGAGAAGGGGTTCGCCGAGCCGACCGAGCCGCAGGCGATGCTCGTCCCTCTGGTGCGAGAAGGGAAGAACGCGCTCCTGATGGCCCCGACCGGCACCGGCAAGACGGAGGCAGCGTTCCTCCCAATCCTGGACAAGATGATCAGGGAGGGGCTCTCGAGGGAGAAGGGGACCAAGCTCCTCTACGTGACCCCGCTTCGTGCTCTGAACAGGGACATGCTGGACAGGATGCAGTGGTGGTGCAAGAAGTTCGACATCAGGCTCGGGGTGAGGCACGGCGACAGCTCCCAGCAGGAGAGGACGAACCTTAGCTACGCACCGCCCGACATACTCATCACGACGCCCGAGACGCTTCAGATTCTCCTGGTCGGCAGGAGGATCCGTGAGAGCCTCGCGAAGCTCAGGTGGGTGGTCATCGACGAGGTCCACGAGCTCGCGGAGGACAAACGCGGGAGCCAGCTCGGCGTGGGTCTCGAGAGGCTCAGGGAGGCGGTCGAGCAGCCTTTCCAGATAATCGGCCTCTCCGCCACCGTGGGTTCTCCAGAGAGGGTGGCTGAGTTCCTCGTGGGGAAGGGAAGGGAGTGCGAGATCACCCGGGTGCCGGTCGAGAAGAGCCTGTCCCTGGCAGTGACCGCGCCGAGGGCGACGTCGCTGGACAAGGAGTTGGCAGATTCCATCTATTCCTTCCCGGATGTTGCCGCCAGGCTGAGGACCATCAGAGAGCTGGTGGAGAAGTACAGGTCCGTGTTGATATTCACAAACACGAGGACCGAAGCGGAGGCGCTGGCGAGCAGGTTCAGGGTCTGGGACCCGGATTTCCCGATCGGAATCCACCACAGCTCGCTGTCAAAGTCCACGCGCGAGGCTGTGGAGAGGGCACTGAAGGACGGGAAGCTCGAGGGGGTGATATGCACCAGCAGCCTTGAGCTGGGCATCGACATAGGGTTCCTCGAGTACGTGGTCCAGTACAACTCGCCGAGGCAGGTGACCCGGCTCATACAGAGGGTGGGAAGGAGCGGCCACAAGGTGGGCCAAGTCTCCAGCGGGCTCGTCATCACACAGGACTCGGACGACACCCTCGAGGCGGCAGTCCTCTGCAGGAAGTCGGTGAAGGGCGAGCTGGAACCGCTGGACCTAGTCATGAACCCGTACGACGTCGCGATCCATCAGGTGGCTGGGCTTCTCGTGGAGAGAAGTAGCTGGAACATCGACGAAATCTACGCGTTGATGAGACGGAGCTACCCTTACTCGTCGATGAGCATCGAGAAGCTGAAGAGGGTGCTGACGTACATGAGGGAGAGGTATCCGCGCCTCGCGGTCTACAACGAGTCGGACGGGAGGGTCTACCGCGCCCGCGACATACAGCCGCTCTTCAGCTACTACTTCGACAACCTCTCGATGATTCCCGACGAGAAGCAGTACCTTGTGCTCGAGAAGGAGAACTTCGTGGGCACACTGGACGAGGCGTTCGTGTCCGAATACGGGGAGGTGGGCGTGAAGTTCGTCGAGGCCGGCAGGTGCTGGAAGGTGGAGCAAGTCTACGGAAACAAGGTGTACGTGAAGGCGGAGGACGACCCGACCGGCGCGGTGCCGAGCTGGGTGGGCGACGAGATACCTGTGCCTCTGGAGGTCGCGACCGAAGTGGGGATGGTGAGGAGGAGGTACGCCGAGGAGTTCGCGGTTGGGAAGGGAGACGCCTACGTCGATGAACTCTGCTCAACCTATCCATTGACCAGGGAGACGATGCTCGAGGCGCTCAGGGAAGTGGCCGAACAGCAATCGGCCGGACTCCCGATTCCCTCCGACAAGGTGGTCACCATCGAAAGGTGGGACAGGTACCTGATACTCCAGGCAGCCTTCGGTCACAAGGTCAACAGGCTGCTGTCGAGGGTGATCGGGTACCTCATCTCGGAGAGGATAGGTCAGTCCGTGGCGGTGCACCAGGACCCCTACAGAGTTGTGGTCGAGGCCGAGGTAGCACCCGCCGCGGTGCTCACCGCCCTGGAGACCATGTACAAGACCGACCTTCGCCTCCTGGCCGAGAAGGCGGTCGAGAAGTCTGGCATCTTCAAGCGAAGGCTGATCCACGCGGGCAAGAAGTGCGGCGCCATAGCGAAGGACGCCGACTATGCGAGCGTGTCGATTGCCGGGCTGATCGAGGCACTGCGGGACACGCCCGTCTACGAGGAGGCGATGGACGTTATCTTCCATGACGACCTTGATGTCGTGGGCGCGTCGCGGGCCCTCGCGAGGATGGAGTCGGGGGAGATTGAAGTGAAGGTGCTCGACCACGAGGGTCTCTCTCCGATTGCGCGAATAGGAATCGAGGAGATCAGCAGGAGGGGCGAGATAGTCTCTCCGGAGAGGCTCAGGGCGCTGCTCCGACAGTCGACCCTGGCGAGAGTCACGGACACGTTCCTGGTCGCTGTCTGCACCAACTGCTGGAAGTATCTGGAGCTCAAGAGGGTCGGGGAGCTCGAGGGCCTGCTTCGCTGTCCCGTCTGCTCAAAAGAGGCGATCGGGCTCTCCACCGAGTCCTATGAGAACGTGTTTTCTCTCGCCATGAAGGCGAGGAGCAGGCAGGCGTTCAGCGGGAAGAAGCTGAAACTGATTGAGGCCCTGAAGAAGTCGGCCGAGCTCAGGAAGGAGCACGGCCACGCCATAGACATGCTGCTGGCGGGTCGAGGCATCAGGCTCGCGGACGCGGCTTCCATCGCTGCGAAGCGCAAAGAAGTGGGAGGGGACCTGGTGGAGTTGATCATTGAGGCGGAGAGGGATGCGCTACGGCGCCGCTACTTCACGAGTGCCTCGTGAGAGCAGCATGGTCATGAGAGTCTTTTCGTCGACCTCGGCCCTGGTCCTCCACCCTATGTGGACGAGTGCCCTCTCGTCCTGCTCAAGATAGCCCCGCTTCACGTACCTGTCGAGGGAGTACTCGATCCTCCACTTCGGGAACTTCTCTCTGAGGAACTGCTCGACCTCGCGCCGCGCGGCCCTGCCCGCCTTGGAGTTGACGAAGGCTATCGTCGCGGCCAGGACGGCCAGGTCGTCTATCCTGATGCCCGAGGTCTCCGCCTCGGTGATGCTGGGCGGCTCCCTGAAGCGGAGGAGAAAGCGAGACGAGTCGTCCGTCCCATCGGGCCCCTTCACCTCAAACACCTCAAGCCCGAGGGCGGAGATGTCCTCCGAGAGGACCTCGATTATCTTTCTGTACTCCCTGCCCAGATGCCTCTTCAGCTCCCAGCCCTTGACTCCGGGGTTCCTGCCCCTCTGAAGTATGAGCACCTGGAAGGCCTTTCGCACCTTCCTCTCCAGAAGCGCCTTCTCCTGGGCCTCGGCCTTCTCCTGCGACTCGGACTTCTCCTGTGATTCCATTATCTCTCGCTAACTATTGAAACGGTCACCGACTTCGGGACACCCCCGGCCTTGTCGCTCAGAGCAACGACCCAGATCTTCCCACTCAGGGGGTCGGTCTTCAGCGATGCGAGGCCGTCGCTGATGAGGAATGCGAGGAGGTATGCGCGCACCACCTTGTCTTCGAATGTCGGCGCTTCGATGAACTCCCTATAGTCTATCCACTCCCCGTTGGACTTTTCGAGCAGCTCGTCGCGCAGCGTCTTCAGCCTCTCCTCGAACTGCTGTTGACTGTAGATTCCGAGGTCCACGAGCCCCTCGACATCAATCTCTCCTGGCCTTACACCGTAGGAGCCGAAGTCCTGCTTGAAGCGCTCCGACATCGGCATGAGGTCCCTCCAGTAGACGAAGGCCTTCTCGAGCCCCTTCGGGGAGACTTGGTCCAGCTGCACCAGCGGGTGCCAGCTCTTCACGAATCCCTCGTAGAGCTCCTCCTTCGAGAGGAGTTTCACCTTCAGCTGGATCAGGAGTGGGTCTATGTACAAAGAACTGGCTCTGTGTTTGAGCCACTCATCCTGGAGCTTCACTATTTGCGCTAGCTCCAGCATGGCCTCGGAATCTACCAGCAGGTCGTCGAGGAACTTCCACTCCGGGAGCTGCTTTCGGAGTATCTCTATCTTCTCCCTGATGTCCACCTCGAACGGGTCGGCGCTGCTGCGCTCCAC
>DASPPF010000042.1:0-2125 GCA_035625575.1 Nitrososphaerales archaeon
AAAGGGAGTCTACTACTTCGTGAAGGACAAGTCAGTCTTCAAGGGCAAGCGAATTCTCATCGTCGGAGGAGGAGACTCCGCGGTGGACTGGGCACTGAACATGAAGGACGGCGCCAAGAAGATAACGCTGGTCCACAGGCGAGACGTCTTCAGGGCCCACGAGCAGAGCGTAGCGGAGCTGATGCACTCCAACGTCGACATGAGGCTGTTCTACGAGGTGAGGAAGGTGATAGGGGACGGGAACACGGTCAAGCAGGCGGTCATCTTCGAGAACAGGACGAAGACAGAGATCACTCTCGACGTGGACGCCATCCTAGTCAACATAGGCTTCAGAGCCGACCTCGGCCCCATCAAGAACTGGGGGCTGGAAATCAGCGGACGGGTGATAGCATGCAATGGAAGGATGGAGACGAACGTCCCGGGCATCTACGTCGCCGGCGACATCGCCGGCCCTCATGACACGGTCAAGCTGAACCTCATCGCGACTGGATACGCCGAGGCGGCGATGGCCGTCAACGTCGCGAAGGCGTACGTGGACCCGAACTCGAAGATATTCCCAGGCCACAGCAGCGAGATGAAGGAGAGGCCTAGCTGACCAGGCCGAATGCCCTTCTGTAGTTGTAATCGTTCCTAATCGAAGGGTTGTTCGGGTCAGCGAGCACGCACTCGTACCAGGCGAACCTTCCGTCCTTCCAGAGGATATAGGAGCCCAGGACCTTCATGTTCGGGTAGCGCTCCAGGACCCTCCGCTCGGCCACCTTCTGCGACGAAAGCGCGGACTTGATCTTCAAGACGCCCATGTGCTTTGGCCGCCTGCCCGACCTCGGCCTCTGTCTCCTCATGCCCCCGCGGGAGACTCTTGCCCTGACCACCACGATGCCCTCCTTCGCCTTGTAGCCCAGGGCCCGAGCCCTGTCGAGCCTCGACGGCCTCTCCAGCCTGAGCAGCGCGGGCTCCGTCCTCAGCTTCACAGCCCTCTCTCGGATGTTGCCCGATTTGTCGTGAAAGATGCCCTGCCAGGTCTTGGAGATTTGGCTGTACATAGACAAATGGCGCCTCGTTTCTCTTCGGCTGATAAAGGTTCTGAGCCGTGTCACGCCCTTGAGAAGAAGGCCCTCACCTTCTCGCCCACGACCGTTATGGCATCGGACTGGGCCTCGGCCGTCTGACCTCCTATGTGAGGGGTGAGTATCGTGTTCGGCGCCCCGAGTATCTCGCCGGTCGGAGGTTCCTTCTCGAAGACGTCGAGGGCGGTCCCGGCGAGCGAGCCGCGCTTCAGCGCGTCCGCCAGTGCCTGCTCGTCCACGACTCCGCCCCTCGAGGTGTTGACTAGGAACGCAGACTTCTTCATGTTTGACAGCCTTCTGCCGTCCAGCATGTGTCTGGTCTGGTCTGTCATTGGCACGTGAAGTGTGATGTAGTCGGAACTGGCGAGCAGTTCGTCGAGCCCTACGACCCTGCAGCCTGTCTGCGCGATGACTTCGGGGGGAATCGGAATGACGTCGTAGGCAAGGATCTTCATCCCGATGACAGACGCGATCTCCCCTACCCTCCTGCCGATTCTGCCAAAGCCGACCACACCGAGCACCTTCCCCTTCAGCTCGACCCCCAGCAGCGACTCCTTCTCCCACTTGCCGGCAGCGGTCGTCGAGGCGGCGACGGGGAGCTTCCTGCTGAGAGCCAGCATCAAGAGCAGCACGTGCTCGGCGACGGCCTCCACGAGGGACTCGGGACTGTTTACCACCTGGACTCCCTTGCTCTTTGCGTGCTCCACGTCCACGTTGTCAAGGCCGGTGCCCGGCCGAGCGACCAGCCTCAGCCTCGAGGCTCGGTCGAGCAGTTCCCTGTCCACCTTCGTCCTGCTCCTGACGACGAGCACCTCGTAACTGCCGATGAGCTTCAGCAGCTCATCCCGCTGGATGCCGGGCCTGTAGTCCACCTCGAAGCCCGGCCCGAGCGAGAGCTTCTCGATGTCCACGTGGTCACTGACTAGAACCTTCGTCATCGCTTCACAGTTCCCTCTCTGGCAGTCTCGACGATGGGCGATATATCACTTGAAACCGGAGTCTCCTGGTAGGCGAGCTGGTCTATGGTCATCTTCGCCGCGAGTATAATCGGAAGAGAA
>DASPPF010000043.1:0-12796 GCA_035625575.1 Nitrososphaerales archaeon
TCGCGTATTGTGCAGCTTCATTATCGAAGGACCTAGTGAGCGACGATACCTGGTTGCTAACGACTTGGTAGAGTTCACCTTTGCGCACAGACAGAGCTAATTCCTTCATCTCAACCTTCTCTCGATGCATCAGAGGGAGTCTTCCTAGCAACGATTGCGATTCGTCGAATCTTGCAACCATCACTCTCCATTCGGCCTTCTTCCGCGCGATATGGAAGCCCGAAGACACTCCTCCAGGAAGCTTCGAAAGGTAAGGTCTGAGTGGTCTGTAGCCGAGCTGCTTGAGGCATTTGTAGGCGAATTCTAAGAGGTCGACGTCTGTGTTCCAGATGGACACGATGATTCCGATGGTTCGTGGGTTTGGATAGATCCGGATGTTTCCTTCGGCGTCGATGAGTCCAGCGAGATAAGCAAGCATTGTGCTATCCTTGCGCAAGACCCAGTCACGACACTTGTCGCGTGACTCCAGAAGAAATCCGAAACTCCTGTCGAGGATGGTCTGAAGGTTCCACTCGTATGTGTTTGTGTCCTTCTTGCGTCTCGGGTACTTGTATACGTGCCCATATTGACCGAATAGCTGCTCGAAGACCTCTGATAGCGCAGGATGAGTCGTGCTAGTCGAGACTCTGGTCACACCGCCGAATGGCATGGATGCTGATAGGTCGCCGTGTCTCAGTCCGAGCGTGTACGCCTTGTCTTCATCGGTTCCATCGAATGGCTTCCTTTCGTACTTTCTCACTTTCTCGTGGATGCCCTTCAGCCTCGCTTCTTCGAAGCCTCTTGGTTGTATTCCGAGGTGCCTAGTGAGCCAGGACGTGTAGCCGCTTGTCTTGTTGCCGATGAGCCTGGCGATGTCACTGAGTGAGACGCCTTTCTCGTGATGTAGCTGCTGGATTACGCGTCGGATTCTCTGTTTCGTTGGCTCGTCCATGTACTTGATGCTCAGTTTCGGCGTTCGCAGCAGTTCGATGACTTCGCGCTCTTCTTCCGTCAGCCAGCTCTTGTCTACGGCAGTATCCCCTTTACTGACCGCAGGATTCTTCCTTCCGGCTTCGGTATCCATTTTGTTCCCTGATCCTTCAACTGTGTTGTTTCGTCGCGTTCAATGACGGTCGTTGGTTTCTCCATCCGTTAGGACAGAACTCCGCTTGTTCCTCCACCCTTTGAGGCAGAGAGTCGCTGGGTCGAACCTTGCTCAGGTCCATTCGCTGAAAGATGAAAGCTTGTGATTGCCCCTTCTCTCTTGACCCGTTGGCCCTTGCTCGTGGAAAACCCTGGGGCTATTCAGCCACGGCTTCGGGGCGCAGGTAGGTCCTATGAATCATATCCGTCGATTTCCGGCGAATACTCATCTTCGCCCCTTCGGGCAGGCGAGCATTTGGGGAGAGTATTTGAGCACCCACGCGTCGAAAGAGCCTCGAAGCGTCCGCACGCCCAGTCTGGTTGCCCTTGTTCCTTCGCGCCCGATGCCGTCTACTTTACAGGGAAGAGGGAAGTTCGCGAAACCTTCTGTACATCAGCTCGCCAAGGAGCCCGCCGGGAACAACGCAGGCTAGGAACAGATTGGTGACGGTCCCATAGTGTGAAGGGGAGCCCATGGTCTCGGGAACGAAGCCCCAACGAACATACAGCGCGTAGAAAGCCACTGCTGCGACCGGGATGAGCAGAGCGAAGGCCAGCACGACAAGTTCCCTTCCAAGTGTTCTGTGTCTCGTAGGCGCGGCGGCGCTCAGAGCTCTTTCTCGCGCTTTCCGCCGCCAGATAAGGTAGAACGCTGTGCCCGTGACGGCAGCGTACAGGAGCCCGAGGAACACGGTCGTGAAGGTTGCCCAACCGGTAAGCCCTCCCAAGGCGCCGCAACCCAGAGCCAAGATCAGCAGCACGCCCATGAACTTCGCGTATCCTCTCTTTGCTAGCTCATTGATCGGGTCCTTCAAGAGGCGTCACCCTTCCTGCAGGCGTCCAGCCACTTCGCATCCTTCTCGCAGAACCCTCGTCTTGCCAAGAGCCAGCCGCGCGAGTCCATGACGGGCTACGACCTTACAGCCCAATATCGTCTGTCTGGGAAGGCGCGTCAGGACCGAGAACTCCAAGAGGCCAACCTGCCCTCAATCCATGGGGAGGTCCGTCGGAAGATGTACACCGCCGCGCCCATGTAGACTGCGAACCACAGCACGAGGTCGTGCGTTCCGCTCCCTCCCCAGACAAGCGCGATGCCCGGTGCCTGTGCCCATCCCGTGAAGGTCTGGACGAAGTCGCTGACCAACGCCGCAAGGACGCCCACCACGAAGGCTTCGGCGCTCACGACCGGGGCCCGCATCTCTGGTCCGCGCCCGATTCCATAGGCGATCCCGGCGGCTTCGCCTGCAAGAATGCCAAGCGCAGCCCCGGCCCCCGATAGCCCAAGACCTCCCGACGTCCTCTGGACATACTGGAAAACCGCGATTGTTGCAATAGCCAGCAGGAGAATCGACGCCCAGAACTGCATCCCGCGAAACGGAACCAACCCTCCCCGCTTTGTCGCGTAGACCCTCGCGAAAAAAGCGAACACCACACAGAGAAGCAGGGGCAGCACCGCCCCGTACGCGTCGATGCCGACCACCTCCGAGTAGAGCGGGAAGAGCGGGATGGGCGCCTTGGCTTTGGGAGTAATCACGAGAAGCAGCGTGAGGACGACATCCGCCGCCATGATCGAAACCAGCGCCCCAAGAACTCTCCCGCCAATCCGCACGGTGCTGTTTCTCGAGTCTGACATACCACATCGCCTGCGCGTTCTCCGGGTTACTTACCGGATTGAACTCTGCTCAGCCCCTCCTGTAAACCTCCGTCCAGCGGAACCTCGTCCGGTCAAACCGCCTCCTCACGAGGGACCAGCCCCGCGAGGCCATGATCGGCTCGACTATGAAAGGGGACCAGACGCCGTGGGTGACCTCCAACTGTCTCCTGCCTCCGGCACTCTGTGAGTCAATCACGAGCTCCCCCTTGACGCTGTCGAGCATCTTCGTCACGCTGACCACCGGCCGCCCCTCCCTCGTCTGCCTGAACCTGTGAGCCCATCCCCTTCGGTAGAGAATCTGGACCACGTCCCGATAGTCCACGATGAAGTACGAGCCGCGCCTGACGTTCTTCCTCAGGTTGTCCAGGATCTCGGCGAACTCGGCGGTGTTGAAGTGGCAGAGTGAGTTGCCGAGCAGGACGACCGTGTCGAAGCTGCCCGTCATCTTCACCTCCCTCGCGTCGCCCAGGACGAACCAGCATCCTGATCCATGGCTCTGCGCGTAGTCCTGGGCTGCCGATATTGCGTCTGGGTTGATGTCTATCCCAACGTACCGCCTGCCCTCCTCTTCAGCAAGGAAGCCGAGAATGCCGCCCCCGCAGGCGATGTCAAGAATCCAATGGCCGAAGAACCGCCTGTTTTCCGAGAAGAACCGGGCCAGGTCTCTCCTCCTCTCCGAGTGGCTCATCAGGTACCGTCGATAGTCGTCATGCTTTTGGTAGTACGCCTGGATGCGGGAGGCCATCTTCCGGGATTAGACAATCTTCTGTTATAGCCCTTCCAGAGGCTTCGACGAGGAGGGAACGCTTCGCTTAAAGCGAGACCAGTCGAACCAAGAAAAATGGCGACTGCCAGAGGCTACGGTCTGCTAATCCCGCTCTCAATCATCTGGGGCGGGGCGTTCGTCGCCATCAGGCAGGCAGACTTCGAGCTCTCGTCCGTCAACCTGACGCTTCTCAGGTGGTTCATAGTCTCAGCCTGCTTCCTCGCCCTCTACCCGTTCATCGTCAGGCCGAGGGCGAAGTTCCAGCTCCGCGACTTCCCAAGGGTCCTCGTCGTCGGGGCCTTCAATGTGGCAATCTACCACCTCTCGCTCAACTACTCGGAGAAGACGGTCGACGCGTCCTTGGCCGGGCTTCTGATCTCGCTAGCGCCCCTGTTTGGCGTCATCCTCTCGGCCATATTCCTCCAGGAGAAGGTGGGGCGGCGCGTCTTCCTGGCGCTGGGCCTCGGGCTGACCGGGGCGGTCATCATCTTCGTGCCTGACTTCAGCCTGGGAATCACGACCCTGCTGGGACCGCTTGCCGTGGTGCTCTCCAGCTTCGCCTCGGGCGCGTACACCGTGGCGTCGAAGCCGCTCGTGATGAAGTACGGTCCGATTCCTACTTCGGTCTGGGTGTCCCTGACCGGGACTGCCCTCCTCCTGCCTCTGACGAGCCCGAGCCTCCTCCAGCAGGCGGAGTCGCTCTCCACGGTCGGCTGGGTGTCCGTCCTGTACCTGGCACTCCTCAGCACGGTGCTGTCCAACACGATCTACTTCACTCTGGTGGGGCGCTTCCCGGTCTCGAGGCTGAGCGTCCAGCTCTACCTCGTCCCGCTGGTCTCCGTCATAGGCGGAGTCGTGCTCCTCGGGGAGTCCCTCAGCGCTTTCACTGTCGGGGGAGGGTTAGTGCTGCTCCTCGCGGTCACCCTCGTCACCTGGCGGCGCTGATGAGCAAGCCATTTATCGCCGAGGTGTCAGGAGGGGCGGAAAACTTGGAGGAGGACAACGAGCTCAAGCTCATAGAGAAGCGGAAGCTGGCAGAGATGAGGGGGAGGATCGCGTCGGCTCCGGCCGAGAAGGCGCCGAAGCCGGAGAAGACCCCGAGGGAGGTAGTCGAAGAGAGGCTGTACGACAGGGGGGACGAGGTCCTCGACGCTGCGTACTCCTTCTTCCCGGAGCAGACTGCGAAGATAGTCGATGAGCTGGCACGCCTGATCAAGGACGGCAAGCTGGCGGACAGAATCTCGGGGGGCGAGCTCTTCGCGCTCTTCCGCGAGGTCGGCCTCAGGTTCAACCTGAAGACGTCAATCAGGGTCCAGGACAGGGGCAAGCTCGTCGACCTCAGCGAGAAGCTGATGCGGAAGGAGGAGGGCTAGCCTGCCGACTGCTGCGAAGCCGGCTCCGGACGTGGTCAGGGAGCAGGTGCTGAGTGTTCCGAAGGCCAAGGACCCGGTGCTCATCTGCGGCCTGCCAGGAAGCGGATACGTCGGCAAGCTCGGCGCCGACCACCTGATAGAGCTGTTCAGGGCGAAGAAGGTGGCGGAGTACGCCTGCGAGAGCTTTCCACCGCAGGTGAACGTGAAGGAGGACGGCACCGCGCACACGCCCAGGGCCGAGCTCTACTTCGCTTCGTTGCGGAAGGCCCACGATGTGCTCGTCTTCACGGCGGACGCCCAGCCGACCACGTCGGAGGGCGAGTACGAGCTCTCGGACGCAGTCGTCTCCTTCGCGAGGAAGCTGGGCGTGAAGAAGGTCTACACGCTGGCCGCGTACATCACCGGAGCCTTCTCAGACAAACCGCGCGTGTTCGGGGCAGGGACGTCGAAGGGGATATTGGACACGCTGGCGGGCAACGGGGTGACAGTGATGAAGGAGGGAGGGATAAGCGGGATGAACGGGCTTCTGATAGGCATCGCCTCTCTCAGGGGGCTCGAGGGCGCGTGTCTTCTGGGCGAGACCTCGGGCTACGTCGTGGACGCGGCCGCCTCCACTTCAGTCCTCGAGGCCCTGTCGAAGATCATCGGGGTGCCAATAGACACGGCGAAGCTGAAGGAGAAGGCCGAGGAGACCCAGAAGGTCATAAGCCAGCTGCAGAGCATGTCGGCCGAGCAGTCGGAGGCGACTCAGCAGCCACGCAGGGAGCAGCGGCCCGGATACATCAGCTAGCCCTCATCTTCCGTCCGCTCCCTCGGCGCCGGCCAGCCAACACTTAATAGGAAATCGCGCCTCTGTTTCATCCATGAAGACCGTAGCATACATCTTCCCAGTGACAGCCATCGTTGTCTTCCTTCAGGCAATCACAGGCGCTGCGACCGTCCTGAACTTCTACGGCTACAACGCACACATGATGACAGGGTATGTGGTGGCCGCCCTAGCGCTCGTCTCGGCCGCAGTGGCATTCGGGACCAAGCCCAAGTACAACGCTCTGAGATACTCTTCGCTGGTGCTCTTCGCCCTGGTCCTGGTCCAGGGGGGCCTGGGCTTCCTCGCAAAGACAAGCGACCAGCTCGTCGAGGTCCACTTCGTCAACTTCCTGATAATCTTCGGTACATCCATCGCAATAACCTTCTACGCGTTCAGGTGGGGCAGGCTGCAAGCGGCCCCGGCGATGCCGGTCCAGCCCTAGACGCTGAGGAACTCCGACCGAGAGCTGGCAGGCTAGGGTAGCCTCTGCCCTAGCCCTTGATGTTGCCGATGGGCCTGAGGGCGACGACCTTCTTCGAGATGCCGGCCCTGTGCATCGTCTCGACCACCTGCGAGATGTCCTTGTAGGCCACCCCGGCCTCCTCCGCGAGCCCGTCCATGGTCGCTGCCTTGACGTAGATGCCGTGCTGGAGCATCCTCTTCTGGAGCTCGTTGCCCCTCACGCTCCGCTTCGCCGCAGTCCTGGACATGGTCCTGCCCGACCCGTGGGCGGTGGAACCGAACGTCTCCTCCATGGCCTTCTGCGTGCCGACGAGGAGGTAGGAGCCGGTCTCCATGGAGCCGCCTATTATGACCGGCTGGCCCACGCTCCTGTAGGGTCGTGGGACGTCGGGATGGCCAGGACCGAAGCTTCTCGTCGCCCCCTTCCTGTGAACCACCAGGTCCAGAGACGACCCGTCGTAGGAGTGCCTCTCCACCTTGGCTATGTTGTGGCAGACGTCGTAGATGAGGTGCATGTCGAGCGCCTCGGCGTCCTTGTGGAAGGTTCGCTGGAAGGCCTCCCTCACCTTGTTCACAATTATCTGCCTGTTGACGAACGCGTAGTTCGCGGCGCAGACCATGGCCGAGTAGTAGTCCTTCCCTTCCTTCGAGCTGAAGGGCAGGCATGCGAGGTCCCTGTCCCTGACCTGGATCCCGAACTTCCTCATCCCGGTCTCGAAGGTCCTGAGGTAGTCGGTGCATATCTGGTGGCCGAAGCCTCGGCTGCCGCAGTGTATCATGACCATCACCTGGTCCTCGTGGACGATGCCGAACTCCTTGGCAAGCGCCTGGTCCAGGTACCTCTCTGGGTCGACCACCTGGACCTCGAGGTAGTGATTTCCTGAGCCGAGCGTGCCGAACTGGTTGATGCCCCTCCTTATCGCCTCCCTGCTGACCTTTCCTATGTCGGCCCCCTTGATGTAGCCGCCCTCCTCGACGTGCTCGGGGTCGTCTTCCCAAGCCAGGTCGTGCTCGGCGCACCAGCGGACCCCCAGCGAAGTGATGTCTCCGATCTGGGACTCGGCGAAGCCCTGGGAGCTCCGAGCACCCACCCCTACGGGGACGAGGCTGTAGATGAGGTCGACCAGCTCGCGTATCTTCGGCTGCACTTCGCCGACCCCGAGGTTCGTCCTGATCAGGCGCATGCCGCAGTTGACGTCGAAGCCGACTCCGCCGGGAGAGATCACGCCCTTCTCGGTGTCGAAGGCGGCCACGCCCCCGATTGGGAAACCGTAACCCCAGTGGGCGTCCGCCATGGCATAGGCACACCTGACCAGTCCGGGAAGACAGGCGACGTTGGTCACCTGGTCGAAGACGCCGGTGTCCATGTTCTCCAGCAGAGTCTTGCTGGCGTAGATTCTGGCCGGGACCTTCATGCCAGGCTTGTACGACGGCGGTATCTCCCACGAAACTTCGGAGACCTGCTTCAAGCCTTCGATTGATTTCACGAACGAGGCGCCTCCTCGGGCGAGGCTTCCAGTTCGTTCTTTAAGCGTTTGGCGAGACGAAGTCAGATGTCGAGGACTATCGTCGCCTTCCAGCCCCTTCCCTCGCGCCGAATCCCGAACATGTGCATCGTGACCGCCTTGGCGTCGTTCCTCAGGGCGTGCCTCTCCCTGTCTATCTCCTCTCCGGCAGCGGTGCAGACGAGCGACCTGGAGTCCCTCCCCAGGGCGACGCGGAAGCTCTTGAAGAGGAGGGAGTCCACGTCCTTGACCACTATCAGCTCAGTCAGGAAGTCGTAGAGCAGCCTGTCCGTGTCTTCCGATGAGATTCGGAGCGTCCTCTTCACCTTCGCCTTGAGTGTCTTGGGGTCCACCATCACGTCCGTCAGGCCGAGGGCGCAGGTCTCGAAGAGGCCCTTGAGAGTGGCCGAGCTCGCTTCGTAGGCGACATCGGCGAGAGCAATGTCGGGGATGAACCTGAAGGGCAACCGCGGCTGCGCCGACGGCCCGATTGAAAACTCTTAGCGCGAGGGCGTCACTTGAGGCCGGGGACTATTCCGAGCTCCCGTCCCGCCTTCCCGAAGGCGTCGGCAGCCAGGTCGAGGTCCTTCCCGGTCAGGGCCGCGTTCATTATCGTCCTTATCCTCGCCTTTCCTTGGGCCACCATCGGGAAGACTATGGGGAGCGCGAACACTCCGAGGTCGAAGAGCCTCGCGCTGAGCCTCTTGGCCAGGCCGCTGTCCCCGACCATCACGGGGGTTATCGGAGTCTCGCTATTCCCGATGTCGAAGCCCAGGTCTCTCATGGCGGCCTTGAAGCGGCGCGTGTTGTCCCAGAGTCTCTTGACGTGCTGCGGTTCTTTTTCGAGGACGTCCACCGCCGCGAGGCAGGCGGCCGCAACCGCTGGCGGAGCCGAGCCGCTCAGAAGCCAGGTCCTCGACTTGTTGTAGGCGAAGTTGATCAGGTCGCGCGAGCCAGAGATGTGGCCCCCGACGACCCCGAACGCCTTCGAGAACGTGCCCATCTCGACCTGTACGGACTTCCTCGACAGCCTGAAGTGGGAGACTATGCCCCTCCCTCCCTCGCCGAGGACTCCCTCGCCGTGTGCGTCGTCAACGTAGACCATGGCCCCGTGCCTCTCGCCGAGCTTCGCAATCCTGTCCAGGGGAGCGATGTCTCCGTCCATTGAGAAGACGCCGTCGCTGATCACGAGTATCCTCCTGTACGGCTGGGAAGCCTTCTCCGCTTCGTCCAGAACCCGGGCCAGGTCGTCCGTGTCGCAGTGCTTGTAGACGACGCGCTCAGCCAGTGAGAGCCTCGCCCCGTCGATGATGCTGCCGTGGTTCAGCTCGTCGCTTACTATCAGGTCTCCCTTGCCAGCGAGCTGAGGTATGAGCCCCGCGTTGGTCGCGAAACCAGACTGGAAGGCGAGCGAGGCCTCCGCGCCCTTGAACCTCGCCAGTCTCCTCTCGAGCTCGAGGTGGATGTCCATGTTGCCCGCTATCGGTCTGACCGACCCGGAGCCCGCACCGTACTTCTTCACGGCCTCGATGGCTGCTGCCTTGACCTTCGGGTGGTTGCTGAGCCCGAGATAGTTGTTCGAGCAGAGCATCAGAACGCTCTTGCCGTCGATGGTGGAGCGTGGGGCGCTGGGCCCGGAGAGCACCTTGAGCTTCCAGTCGAGCTCTTGGTCTACCAGCTGGTGGTACTCATCCTTCAGGAAACCGTCAGGGTCGCGCAACTGGGCTTCTGCGCAGCGTGGTGAGAAGGGCGTCTAATCGGCTTTTCTCCCCTGCGGGAAGCCGCTCTGCGAGCCTCAGCAGCATGTCGTCGGTCATCCTCGGTAGGTCGTAGACAGGCGACCAGCCCCAGTCCTTTCTCGCGCGGCTGTCGTCGACGGACTCCGGCCACGACGCTGCAATCCGCTGGCGTACGTCCGGCGCGTAGGTGCAGTTGAAGCCGCGGAGGCGCTTTCTGATGGACTCGGCGAGGTCGCCAGGTGAGAAGCTCATGGCCGCGAGGTTGTAGCCGGTGTGGGTCTTGATTCGGGCCGGGTCAGCCTCCATCACCTTCAGGGCCGCCGTAATCGCGTCGGGCATGTACATCATCGGGAGCGTGGTCTTCTCGGCCAAGAAGCTCTCGTACTTGCCCGTCCGCAGGGCCGCGTGGAACATCTCGACCGCGTAGTCCGTGGTCCCTCCGCCCGGTCTCGTCTTGCTGCTGATCAGTCCGGGATAGCGGACGCACCTGGTGTCGATGTGGTACCTTGTGAAGTAGTAATTGCAGAGCAGCTCGCCAGCGACCTTGGTCATGCCGTAGATGGAAGCAGGAACGAGCGGAGCGTCCTGGGGGGCTGACCTCCTCGGAGCGCCCGTGCCGTAGACTGCCACGGAGCTCGGCCAGAACACCCTTGACACGCCCAGTTCGGCGGCGCCGTCGAGGACGTTCCTGAGACCCTGCATGTTCACGTCCCAGGCCAGGTCGGGCTTCGTCTCCGCGACAGCAGACAGGATGGCGGCGAGGTGGTAGACGACCTGTATCCTGTGCTTCTTGAGAACCGAGAGGACCGCTGCCCTGTCCGTCACGTCGAAGTGCTCTTCGGGTCCCGGCCCTAGGCCTCCGGCCTTCAGCCCGGGGAGGACTCCAGCGACAACGTTCTCGGCGCCGTACTTCTCGCGAAGGGCGGGGACGAGCTCGGACCCAATCTGTCCGGTCGAGCCGGTAACGAGGATTCTAGGCCCCATTCGAGAATCGCTGCTCCCAGACCTCGTTTAAGCGTTCGGTGGTGTTTAGGAGACTACCTTCATCGTTATGGTCGAGAGGACGCCGGGGTTCGCCCTCAGCTTCTCCGTGATGACACTCTTCACAGCCTGTTCGTCTGGCCCTTCCACCATTACCAGCAGGTCATAGATGCCGTAGGTCTGATAGACTGCCGAGATGCCCGGGGTCTTCCTGAGCGATGATATGCTTCTCTCCTCCGTCCCGGGCGAGAGGTTGACAAGGACTATCGCTCGCTCCATGCGTCGTAGACCGTGGAGGCTCGATTAAAGAGTATCTCGACCTTCGGCGGGCGGACCGCCGGCGGGGCTAACCGAGCCGGCCCAGCCGCTCCAGCTGCCTCATCGCTTCCGTCAGGACATCTATGCTGGCAGCGTAGTCCTTTACGTCGACGGCCTCTCCGTCCGTGTGCGAGAGCTTGGAGTCGGCCGGCCCGTAGGTGACGCATTCTGCGCCCGTTGCGGAGGCGAAGGTGTTCATGTCACCAGAGCTCGTCTTTCTCACGAAGACGGGCCTGTCCTTCAGCTTCAGGATGATCGCGCGCTGGAACGACCTAACCAAGGTGGAGTTCGGGTCGGCCTCGTAGGGCTCGGTCGCCTCGTCGAACTCGACCTTCACTCTGGTGCCCTCTCTGCACGAACCTTCGATCGCCTTCTTGACCTCCCTCTGCACCTCCGCCGAGGGCAGGCCAGGTGGAAGCCTCACGTCGAAGGCTGCCCTGCATATGGGCGGGATGACGTTGTGGTATGTCCCCGCCTCAACCAGCGTTGGCGAGATGGAGAGGGACCTGAAGTGGTCGCCTGCCACGCTCCGCTCCCCCTCAACCTTCCTGAGAGCCGCCAGGACTGAGTTGAACTCGTCGAGAGCGCTCACATATGCCCAGGGCGAAGCCGCGTGGCCGCCCTCGGTCTCGATGACTATGCGCATGCCGAACCTTCCCCTGTACCCGATCGCGAGCCTGTTTGCGCCGGAGGGTTCCCCGAAGACTGCGTAGTCGTAGTGCTTCTTGCTTTCGATGATCTCCTGAATCCCCTTGCTGCTTCCTTCTTCTTCGGTGGCGCCTACGAAGGTGACCGAGAGCCCGGCATCGGAGACCCGGGAGCCAGCGACCATCAGGGCGCACAGGGCTGACTTCGCGTCGGATGCGCCCCTCCCGAACACCTTGTCCCCCCTTCGGACCACTGGGAGCCTCCCGGGCACCGTGTCCATGTGCCCGCAGAGCAAGACCCTCGCGCCCCCCCTCCCGATCTCTCCGATTGCGTTGCCCGCCCTGTCGATTCTCACCTTTCTGTACCCGAGCAGCTTCATCTGGGAGCGCAGGTACCTCGCGACGCCTGCCTCCTCGCCGGTCGGAGAGTAGATTCTGAGGGCGCCCACGAGGAGCGCGACAGGGTCCGAGACCACGCCGCTCATCTTTTCTGGAGGGACACTAAATAGTCCACTATCAGCTTCGGAATGTCCACGCCCGTGGCTGGGACCGTGTTCTTGAATTCGGTCGTGTTGTTGACCTCGTGGACGAGGAGCCCCTCCTCTTCCGACTCCATCAAATCCACTCCGGCGAACTCACACTTCGTCGCCTTCGCCGCCTTTATCGACAGCTCATCGAGCTCCTTGGTGATCTTGCAAGCCTCTGCCCTGCCTCCCCTGGCCGTGTTGGTCCTCCAGTCGCTGGGCCCGCTGTACCTGTAGATGGCAGCCACGGTCCTGCCGCCTATGACGAATGAGCGTATGTCCCGCGGCGGCCGCTTCACGAGCTCCTGGAGGTAGTAGACCTGGTAGAGGGGGAACATGTATTCTCTGTCCTCTATCACAGCCTTCGCGAAATCCTCGTCCTTCAGGAGGGCAGATAGCCTGCCCCAACTTCCGACGACGGGTTTGATGACCGCTGGATAGCCAAGGGTCGCCGCCGAGCGCAGGGCGGCGTCTTCGGTGAATGACACTCTGGTCCTCGGCGTCGGTATCCCGCTCTTGACGAGCTGGAGTGACCCGAAGAGCTTGTTGCCGCAGACCCAGGCCGACTCGAAACAGTTGACGACCCTTATTCCTGCGCCCTCGAGGGCCGCGGTCGAGTGGACATTGCGGAAGTAGCTCACGCACCTCTGCAGGACCACCGCGTCAGAGATTCCAGTCTTACCAGTGTTGATGTCGATGTCCAGATCCTTGGAATCAGTCAGATTGACCGTGACACCGGATTTCTCCGCTGCGGAAACTATGGCCTTCTCTTCCCAGCGGATGGTGTCGTAGAGTAGCGCGAACGAAGCCGTCGGCTACTCGCCCCAGTCTTCCTCTTCGAGCTCCGCAGGCCGCAGGGTGAAAAGACCGCCGCTCTCTCTTACGAGTTCGTAGGTC
>DASPPF010000044.1:0-3756 GCA_035625575.1 Nitrososphaerales archaeon
AGCGGGAGTGAATACTTGCTTAATGGGTCCAAGGCCTTCATCACCAACGCGGGGGAAGCCGAGGTCTACTTCGTCTTCGCAGCGACAGAGAAGGGGCCCTCGGCATTCATCGTGGAGAAGACGCGGCCGGGGATCAGCTTCGGCAAAGACATCCAGAAGCTCGGGATGCGGGGGTCCAGGACGGCGGAGGTAAGGTTCCAGGATTGCCGCCTGCCCAAGGAGATGCTGGTGGGGGAGGAGGGGAAGGGCTTCGAGTACGCGAAGGCCATGCTGAACGGGAGCAGGGTTGTCATGGGCTCCATCTGCGTGGGAATCGCGAGGGCCGCCTTCGACGAGGCGGTCTCCTACAGCAAGCAGCGGAGGGCGTTCGGCTCGCCCATCTCCGAATTCCAGCTCACGAGAGAGAAGATTGCCGACATGAAGACCCAGATCACGGCCGGGAGGCTCCTTTGCATGCACGCCGCCCGCCTGCGCGAATCCGGCGCAGACTACTCCTCCGAGTCGTCGCAGGCCAAGGTCTTCGCGACCGAGATGTCGCTCAAGGTCTGCGACGCAGCAATCCAGATCTTCGGCGGCTACGGTTACACCACTGACGACGTGCACAGGCGCTGGCGCGACGCCAGACTCTTGACCATAGGCGAAGGCACCTCGGAAGTCCTGCGCATGCTGATAGCCAGAAGGGAGCTCGCGCGGTCCGCATGAGAATCGCGGTCTGCGTCAAGCACGCGGTCGACGAGACAGAGCTCAGGATAGACCCCGCGGGGATGCCCTTGATCTCAGCCTCCCCTTCGAAGATGAGCACCTTCGACAAGAACGCCGTCGAGGAGGCTGTGAGAATCAAGACCGCGCAGGGCGGTGAGGTCACCATATTCACCGTAGGGAGCCCTGACGCGAAGAGGACGATCAAGGAGGCGATGGCGATGGGCGCCGACAAGGGAGTCCACGTACTCGCAGAGCTGGGAACCGTCGACACCCTCGGGACCGCCCGCCTGCTGGCCGGCGCGATGAAGATGGCGGGAGGTTTCGACCTGGTTCTGTGCGCCGAGGGCTCCTCGGACACCTACACAGGTCAGGTGCCCGCGATGCTCGCCGAGCTCCTCTCCCTGCCCTTCGTCGGGTTCGCAAGGAAGATAGAGTTGAAGGCGGATGTGGCAACCCTGGAACAGTCCCTCGAAGATACCGTGGTTTCAGTCGAGTGTAGGCTGCCCATGGTCGTTTCCGTGGTGAGCGAGATAAACGAGCCGAGATATCCGACTCTGATTCAGATAATGCAGGCTTCGAAGAAGCCCCTCACGGAAGTCCCTCTGGGCGCCCTCGGCCCTGCTGGTTTCTCGGGGGGCAACGCCGCGGTGGTGTCCATGGCTGGCAAGCCCATGAACAGGAAACGGGTTCTCTTCGACGGCCCGCCTGAGGAGGCAGCGAGGAAGCTGGTGGACGCACTCGCTTCCGAAGGAGTGATTCCGAAATGACACTGCTGGTCTGGGCATACTCGGAGTCTGATGAAGCCGCAAACGAACTTTCGACAGCCGCAAACGAGATTGCAAACGCTGCCTCGGGCCAATCGGTCGAGCTCGAGGTCGGCGCTCCGAGGACCGGCGTTGCGGCCGGCAGCAAGCTTGTCCTGAAGACGAGCTCACAGCCACCGTACGCCCCAGAGATCGTCTCCGAGATGATATTCAGGGCCTCCGAGAAGTTCAAGCCGTCCGTCATACTGGTCGGCTCGACGAGGCAGGGAAGAGAGGTCGCTGCGAGGCTCGCCGCCAAGCTGGGCGCAGGCTCGCTGAGCGACGCCTTCGGACTAAACGTCTCGGGCCAGATGCTCGTCTGCGACAGGAACGCCTACGCGGGGCGGGTCCTCGCCCGAATGAGCGCACCAATGCCGTGCGTGGCCACAGTCAGGGCGGGCTCCTACCCCGCCAACACGGACTCGGAATCGTCGATGCAGGAGTTCGACCCGGGGGAGGTCGTCACCAGTGTGAAGGTCCTGAGGACGACGAGGAAGGAGGTCGGCAAGGTCGACCTCAGGAAGGCGAAGACGATCGTCGCAGTCGGGAGGGGCATGAAGAGGAAGGAGGACGTGACCCTAATCGAAGGGCTTGCCTCCTCGCTCGGCGCCGCCGTCGGTTGCTCGAGGCCCATCTCGTCTGACCTCGGCTGGCTCCCCGAGGAGTGCCACGTCGGCCTCACCGGCGTGAGCGTGAGCCCGGAACTCTACCTAGCCATCGGAATCTCGGGGCAGCTTCAGCACGTGGCCGGCATAAAGGACTCGAAGGTCATCGCGGCGATCAACTCGGACAAGGACGCGCCAATCTTCCAAGCCGCAGACTACGGCGTCGTCGGCGACCTCTACCAGGTGGTCCCCGCCCTTCAGAAGCTCCTTTCGGCCAGAATCCGTTAGGGTTTCGTTGATTCACGAATCACTGGTGCTAATCTACGATTACGCTTATCTAATCGCCCGCACTGTTTGTGCGCATTGCAACGGAGCATCCGGCTTCGGAGCAACCACAACTTTCTGTTCCTCCTAGGCGGCAGGGGATTCTCAGAGTTCGGCGACTACTTCGGCGAGCTGGCGATTTCCTGGCTCATCTACACCGCAACGGGCTCGGTCGTCAGCCTCGGGGTGACCTGGCTGTTCTTCCTGATCCCCAGGTCGGTCGTGAGGCTTTGGGGCGGCGTCTACGTGGACAGGTTCAACAAGCGAACCATGATGATTCTCACCGAAACCCTGAGGGGTGCGATATTCGCCGTTCTTGCTGCAGCCGTCATCATCGGCATGGCCTCGGCTCCTCTCGTCTACGCCGTGTCCTTCTCCGTCGGCCTCATAGGGGCCATATTCGACATCGTTTCGCAGGCAGTTGTCCCCCTGCTGGTTGAGCCCGTCGGGCTCCTTGCGGCCAACTCCTACCTGACTGCCGCTTTCCAGGTCGATAGCATTCTCGGTCCTGCGGCAGCGGGGTTCACGATCTCTGCCTTCGGAGTTCCTTCCTCGCTCTCCATAGACAGCATCAGCTTCTTCGTCCTGGTCTTCGCCCTTGCCATGATTCGGCTCCCCCCAGACTCGGGGGTCTCAAGCGCCACGAGCAAGTGGAGTCTGGAGTTCAAGCAGGGCTGGGAGTACTTCAAGTCGAGAAGCGAACTGGTGTGGCTGGGAGCAATAATCGCCGGGGTCAATTTCGGCCTGGGAGGGTTCTGGTATGTGTACGTCCTTGTCTTTGCCAAGAGCGCGCTGAACGCTGGCAGCCTGGGGTTCGGTGCGATCAACTCGGCTTCGGCGGTCGGCATCCTTGCGGCCTCCACCTACATCGGAAGGAGGGGGCTCAGGAGAAGGAGGCTCTCCGTCGTGCTTTCCATGTTTGTTCTGGGTTTCCTTCTAAGCCTGACTTCGTTCGCGAAGACGCTTCCTGAGGCCCTGGTCACGGTCGCCATCTTCGGGACGTCGATAGCGTTGGTCAGCGTGGTTCAGAGCACCTACTATCAGGCAACTGTTCCCAAGGGCCTCATGGGCCGAGTCTTCGGCCTGCAGCAGTTCCTCGACTACGTCACCATTCCGGCCGGAATAGTGTTCGCTATCTTCGTGGACTCGGTCTCGGGCGTGCGAACGGGCATCCTCTTGTCCGGCCTTGTCGTCCTCGGGTTCGCAGTCGTAAGCGTCGGAGCGAGGTCGCTTGCTAGGCTGAACCCCGCGCCGGAGACTGCCTCGCCGCCTGGATGAAGGACCTCGCCCCGTCCGAGATGAACCGCGTGTCCGAGCCGAGG
>DASPPF010000045.1:0-23155 GCA_035625575.1 Nitrososphaerales archaeon
GAGGCTGACTGTGAAAGTCCGCTTTTCGGACATTGATACGTACAGACTGAACTCTCAGTATAAACTTAGCCCCTTTTCGGCGGGCCGGGCGCCGTCCTGTCTTGGAAGTAAGATGCCGATGCCCGGGCTTCCAAACCCAACCAACCTTCTTTGGAGAAGGTGGACGCATCATCATGTTGGGAGACTGTCAAGAGTAAGCTGGGGCCCAAGGAATTGTAGTTCAATCGAATACCTTGGCTGCGAGCCCTGTCGGGCCCGCGATTCCACATGTAATCGAATTCGCGTCAACAGCATTCGCATGGTGGGTAATATCTCCGGAAGTTGTGGTCTGGGCCTATCTTCGCCTATTCCATTCTTGCAGCTCTCGAACCGTTAAATCCTATTGCGGAGTTCCTACTATCACTCTCGCAAGAGTATCGGGTGTGAACTGTCTGCCATTGCACGCGGCAATGACGAAACGCGCGCCACCAACCTTGGAGTAGCTGTCACGAAGAACGAAGAATAGAAGAGGCATGTCATCCGAGCCCCTCGAAACACGAACTGTGGTTTCTAAGGAGGCTCCTTTGCCTGCGTTAAGAACTCCTCTCTTACCAAAGGTGCAAAGAGCCGAGCTTCTTGGCTTGATTGACTTTCTTGCCTTGGTCTTCCCCTTTTTCTTCAGTGCGTAATATGCGCTCAAGGCAGTAACGCCTAACTTCTTGGCTATGTCCCTGTAATTCATACCCGAGTCTGCAAGTTTCATGGCCTCTGCTTCCTGCGCGGGTGTGATTTCTGCCTCTGTGGACTCGTCAATTAGATGGTTTGTGTCTCGACCGACGCCCGCAACCCAAAAGCTGTAGTCGCTTCTTCCACTGTCGTTGAATGCGGCTTTGAGCGAGCCTTCTGAGCCAAAAGCAGAGAGCATGAACTGGTAGGTAGGCAGTGCTAGTCTGTGCTCCACTACGCGCTTTCCTGACTGTGAAGCATTTGCTCTTTCATTTGACATGTATATCGGTATTCGATGGGCCTTCCCTATCTGATGAAATCCCAGGGCGTTCCTCTGCTTTTCCAATTCTTCCGCGGGTGTCGCGGTTACTTCTGTCTTCCCAGAAGATCCATGGCCTAAGCGGGCCCGCCGCCGGGGTGGTGTCATCTCGCGCTCACCAAGCTGCCCCCACTCCGAACTCCATGCCATCAACTACGCGTTGAACTTCATAAGGATTCACGGATCAGGTTCGAACCCACCAGGGTATGAACTCGTCCCGCGAACACATTTGAGCTGTGAATTCACGTCGGGTCCCATCGGGCCTGAGTTCGAATCCCATCGGACCCCCACCAGTCTGAGTACGAAGTCGCCTTCTGACATGCTTTGGATTCGCTTGGAAGACCGAGCGGGCCCTTTTTCACGCCTCAAAGGTTCCCGAAGACCAGGTAACGATTCTGTTAACACCGGGTTTTGCTCGTACAGATTTGTACGCCACAAATCGTATTTGCGCGCCGGAGAGCCTCACCGCTCACGAGCAAACTCACGTTCGAAGTTGGAGAGAGGGAGAAGCACACTCTTACGGTAGATCATGACTGGGTAATGAAGGAAATCCGCATCGAGCTGGATGGAGAGAAGCTAGCCGACGAATACTACTACTCGCCCCTTGCGAAGGAATTCTCTTTCGACGTAGGAAGCTCCGAGGTACACAAAGTCGAAGTCAGCTTGGGAGTGTCTTTGCCCATAGTCTCTCTCGTAAAGAGGAGGGAGGTGAAGGTGCTCGTAGACGGCAAACCCGCGCAGGGGTCGGATGCCCACGCATAGGCAACTGTGACTGACGCAGAGAGAAAACAGGCAGCGGCAGGCTGAGGACGCGGCCCCCGTCCTGTTTCAAAGCGGGGGTACCCCTGACACAATGATGGCGGGCAGGTAGGGAGCGATAGGTAGGCGGCGTCGCTCGGACAAAAAGAGGGGCCGAAGTACCTAGTCCGCTCCGATCAGTGGGAACCCTGTCCTCCACTGTCGGGCGTCCCGATTGTCACCAGATACTCGGACCCGCCTGCTTCGAGGTCTAGCACGGCTCGCCCCACGGGGCTGCTTGTCGTTCCGTGGACGCTGAGCTGGATGAGGAACTGGCCGGAGGAAGAGGTGGTCCCGCTTCCGGTGCCCGCTTGGGTGAAGGGAGCCAGCTCGACCGTGCCGCCGGTGACCGAGTAGCTGACTTTGCCCACGGTGAGCGTCCCCGAGGAGATCGCGAGCAGGTAGCCGCTCTTGAAGGCGGCCGTGACCTTGAACGCGAGGGTCCCCGATGCGTTCCCCTTGATGCTCGAATTGGTCGCGCTCCTGTACCTTCCCGTCAGGCCCGACAGGGTGAGTGTCTGGCCGACCGTGAGGTTCAGGGAGTTGTTCGGTCCACGGAAGTCGCCGCGCCCGTTGTCGCCGTTCTGGCGGTTGTTCCCGCGGGACGCCGCCGCCGCGAGGGAGTTCGGCTGGCCCGCCGATGGGGCCTCGAACTGGTGCGCGGAGGCTGTCGCGGCCACGCCCGCCACGAGCAGTGCTAGTATTGCCGTCGCTGCTATCGCAGCTGTTTTCATGGGCAGGGTGGTGTTTCGTACTCGCTAAGATGCTGCTCTTTTGAAGAGGCGAGCGCGAACCATTCAAATGTCTTGAATGGCTGGTCCGTCAGTGACTTGACACGGGAGTCTGGGCCTTGTTCCTGAACGTGTAGTTCTTGGAC
The DNA here is from genome assembly GCA_035625575.1 of Nitrososphaerales archaeon. Classification (GTDB taxonomy): domain Archaea; phylum Thermoproteota; class Nitrososphaeria; order Nitrososphaerales; family Gagatemarchaeaceae; genus DASPPF01. The sequence continues at coordinate 2,700 of DASPPF010000045.1, forward strand.
GTCAGCGTGAAGGCTATTCCCAGGACCAGCGCCGCGATTGCCGTGTAGAATATCACGTCGAAGGCGGTTGAGGACGGGAAGGTGGCGGGGACGCTGACCGGCCCGACCTTGAGCGCAACCGTTGTCGTGTAGGTGTTCATGATGGTCGTCGCTATGACTGGACCCACGGCTCCGCCTATGTTCCTGAGCATGGTGTTCAGCCCGAGCCCGGTGGCCACCGCCTCGCGGGGCAGCGAGAGCGTGATCATGTTCACGAGGGGTATGATTATGGAAACCGCTCCCACGAGGGAGAATGCGCAGTCGATTACGACGTCGGTCGAGGTGGCCCTGTTGAAGATGAAGAGGAGCAGGCCCGCTATCGCGATTAACGAACCGACCACCATCGTGGGTTTGGGGCCAGACCGTGTCACGAGCCTTCCCACTCCTGGACCGACCACGAGCATCGTGACAGTGGCTGGAGCCAGCGTTAGGCCTGCGGTTATGACGTCGAGGCCCAGCCCGAAGGGCGCCGGAAGCTCGGTGTAGTAAACGACGGCGAAGAAGAGCAGGAACATCGAGATGCCCGAGATTATCCCGACTCCGTTCGCGACGAGAACGTTCCTCACCCGGAGCAGCGACAGCTGTATCAGGGGATTGGCGCGCCTGCTCTCCGCGACGAAGAAGCCGACGGTGAGGACGACGCCAGCCGCGAGGGTCGCGAGCTCGTAGGCCGAGTACCAGCCTTCGTACGGCCCCTCCGTCAGGTAGAGAAGGATCAGAGACACCCCGGCCATCAGCATGACGACGGTGCTGAAGTCAACCCTGGCCCGGCTCCCCACAGCGCCGGATGGCAGCACCTTGGCCGCGATCACGAAGAAGACGACGCTGACGATGAAGGCGGAGTGGAAGGCCCACTGCCACCCGAGGTCCTGGACTATGTAGGCCCCGATGATCAGCCCGGCGGTGGCGCCGATGGCGAACGTGGCGCTGATAATCCCCTGGGCCGTGGCTATCCGCTCCCTGGGAAACACGTCGGCGATTATGGCGAGGGCCAGGGGGACGACCGCGAACCCGATGCCCTGGACCGCCCGCGCGAAGATGAGGAAGTCTATCGATGGAGAGAAGCCTGCGAGGCCCACGCCTGCCGTGTAGAAGACAAGAGCGATGAGGAACATCCGCTTCTTGCCGTAGCTGTCGCCGAGCTTCCCGAAAAGCGGCGAGACGGCCGACCCGACGATCAGGAATCCGGAGGTAATCCAAGAGACCACGCTGGAGGTGGTCGCGAAGTCCTTCTGGATGGTGGGCACGCCCGGGATGATCATCGTCTCGACGTACTGGAGCAGAAGAGCCACGCCGACCATGCAGATCAGAGCCCTCGACTGGTGATTCTGTTGTCGTCCGAGACCCGTTGCGGCGCTTGTCTCCAGCGAGCCCGTTTCCATCGTTCTCAGCGGCCTCTTTGAGGCCTCGTTATAAGAAAGGAGGTTGCCTCATCGCCTTCGCGAGTCTGGCAAGGCTAGCTTGCGCCCTGAGATTCCAAAGTCTGCAGCGCAATCACGAATAGCTCTTGTCACGAACCGAAGACCTCGCGACAGAACCAGTAAGATGTTCGCGAGACGACTCTCGAGGGACGCTCGAAGCGTCTGTGCGCCGAGAATCACCCGGGCCTGCCCGTGGCAGGGCGCCTGGTTTAGCCTGCGAAGTCGAGAATCAGAAGGAGCACGTCGGCGACGGCGAGTATGACCACGGCGGTCATAAGATTCCTGGCGAGTCGCTGGAGCCTCTTCAGGGAGCGCTCGGCTTCGTCTTCCATCAGATGATCACCAGAAGGATGGCGGCTACGGAGAGCAGGATTAGCGCAGAGGCCAGAAGCTCGACCCTTCTGAAAGTCCTCTCGTATTGTTCCGACATGTCGGTGGACATACCTCGCGGTGCGGAACTGCTCCTGGCAGGCTGTGACTGAAACGGAGTTGCGGGAGCGCTCGAACCTTGTTGCGCAAGGCTTGACCCGCAGTAAGTACAGTACGTGGCGCCCGGCTGAGTTGTCTCCTTCCCGCAGAAACTACAAACTGGCACGGATATCGCCTGCCTCAGGTGCCACCAGCCAGTTATTAAGCGAGAAGCACGTTTAGCGGAGACCGAGCCCGGCGGGTCATCCGAGTGCGCGACTTGAATTCGTGGCGGGCTAGCGTTCGAGCCGCCAGATCGACACCTGCTCGACTCTTCTGTAGGGGATTTCCTTCCCGAGGTCGACCGTCGACTTCAGTCTCTCCATCAGCTTGAGGAACACGCCGTCGGAGAGGTCGCTGGGAAACCCGTAGGCGCGCTTCTCGAGCAGAGAGAGCCTGTGGCCGAGGGTCGTGACGCCCGAAACGTCCTCAATGGTGATGAGCTCGCTGGGGGGAAACGAGTTGACGAAGTCGGCCTCCTTCCTGAACCTCTCGCGCCACCGTTCGGGACCCAGGAGGGACGTGTACCCCGCCTCCTCCGCGACCTTTCTGAACGTCTGCCAGAACGTGAGCCTTTCGTCGGACGGGCCCTGGACTCCCTCGTCGCGCTTCCTGAGCAGGATGACCACCTCTCTCCTTGCTGCCTTGGCGAGTCTGCCGAAGGTCTCGGCCGGATTCTCGAGGAGGTGGAGGACGTGGGACATCATCGCCGCGTCGAACGACTTCTCGACGAAAGGCAGGTGATTGGCGTCGGCCAGCGCGAGATTCGCGAGCCCCTTGCCCCTTGCCCTCTGGAGCATTCCCCTCGAAAGGTCCACCCCAGTCACGTCGAAGCCCCTGTCCTGCAGCGGCCTCGCAATCCTGCCAGTGCCGATGCCTGCTTCGAGAAGCCTCCCGCACCCGTCGTTGGAGAGAATGGAGGCGAGCCTGTCCAGGGCCGCGCCCGAGAGCGGCTCTCGCGTCTCGTCGTAGACTTCTGAGACCCTGTCGAACCTCGCCGCGACATCGGAAGCCTGACCCAAACGCCCCGCCCGTTCAGCCTCTGCGGGCGCCAGCACCTAAAGATTCCCGAACCGGCTTTCGGAAGCGAGCTCGCCGGCCGCCCTCATTCGGTCTGGGGAACCGACGGGGCGCTTGCGAGGGATTGGTGCGCCTCTTTGCCTCGACGTGTCGGCCACGCTGTCACAGGTCCTCCCTCTTGGCGATCGAGTCGCCCGCCGTGTTGAGCAGCCTTGTGAGAACCCAATACGAGTACACGAGAGTGGCTCCCAACAGGAGGACTCCGAGCAGGACGGGAGGGACTAGGCTGAGCGGATACACGGGAAACTCGGCCAGCAGAACCAGACCCATCAGCGGCGAAACGAGGAGCAGGTTGACCACCGTCTGATACAGGAAACGCTTGACGTCGGTCATCTGCTGGGCCTGCGATGTAAGAATCTCGTCCGTCGAGCTCTGACCGTACCTCGCTGCGAAGTACATTCCTCCTCCCATCATGATCGCCGCAATCTCCAGCGCCACGGGAAGGGCCAGCGCGACCCCCAGGACCGAACTTCCCTGGCTCATCCTTTCGAATACCAGGGGCACCCCGACCGCGACGGTGACCGGGGCTAGAATCAGGAGGAGTGGCCCGATTCTGGCCCTGAAGACCGCCGACACGTACTTCCTAAGGTCCAGTACCGAGGTCTTGACAATCCAAAGACGCTTCTTTTCCATCCACCCGTTCGCCGTTCCCGAACCGAACGAGCCGATGATGAACAGGATGAAGAGGAACGAGGTCGGCGACGACTGGAATGTCCCTGCCAGGGAGTAGATTATCATGAAGCCCGAAAGGAAGAGGGCGCTCACAAGGAGGCCCCTTCTCTCCTTGGTCCTCTTCATGAGTATCCCTTCCTTCATTCTCACGACCGACCAGACGGACCTCCCGGAGGTCTCCAAGACCGTCTTGGCGCTGCCTCCGCCAGTCGAGCCCTCCGCGGCCGCGTCCATGACCTGCACCACCTCGTAGAAGTGGCCGCGCGACATCCTGACCCCAAGAAGGAGCAGGCCCGCGAACCACGCGGCGAGGAGGGCCACATCCACCGCAAGGCCGAGGCTCCACGGCTCTCGGCCCACGAGGGCAAGGCAGACGGAGGCGGTCAACCCGCTCGGGAGAACCTGCGTGAGCGAGATGATTCCCACCGGGGCTCCTGGAATCAGGAGCGTGACAGGGAGTATGCTTAGCACGGCCACGAGGACGACCAGCGCGTTCCTGAGGGGCTTCAGCCTCGGGCCGATGCTCGACCCCAGGGACACGGTGATGTCAGCGCTGAGAACCAAGCCCATCACCAGAAACGCGAGGGTTGTCAATCCCGCAAGGGCGGCCGCCGACGGCGGGGCGCCGCTGGCCCTCGAGAGCATCAGATAGAGGACGAGCATGGGCGGGAAGGAGAAGAGAACCGTGGTTAGCGAGTTCAGCAGCACCTTGGCGGTGAAGATGTCCCTGGGCTTCACCGGAGACGTGAAGACGTAATCGACGTCGGCCGAGACGACGGGGAGGCCGCTCCCGGCGAATCCGCTCTGCAACAGACCGATCAGTATGAATGCGAAGATCAGGTCAAGAGCCAGGCTTGAGAAACCGCCGCCGAGGCTGAAGCTGTTCGAGAACGAGACGAACGAGCTTCCGATGAAGGCCACGAGAACCACCGAGAACCCCTCGCCGAGCAGGATCCAGGCCAAGGTCGCCCTGCTGAGCCTTCCCTTGATCCAGTACCGAAACAGGGTGGCTATGTCGCGCCAGCTGTCGTTCCAACTCAACCCTTCCTCAATCCCCTAGGAGCCCTCTGTGAGCTTCAGGAAGACATCGACCAGTCTGGAGTCGCTTCTGGTGTCCGCCAGCCTCCGCAGGTTCTCGAGCCCCCCGCTCGCTATCACGCTGCCCCTGTCGATGATGGCTATGCGTGTAGCGTAGTCCTGGACTACCTCCAGGTTGTGAGTCGAAAGGAGCACCGTCTTGCCGCTCCTTCCCTGCGAGGCGATCCAGCCCGTGACGAATGCCTGCATCTTCGGGTCGAGGGCCGTCTGGGGCTCGTCCAGGATCAGGACCGCCGGGTCGTGGAGGGCGGCCGCGATGAGCGCGACCTTCTGCTTCATGCCCTTCGAAAGGGAGCCCACCAGGGAGTCGGCTTTGTCAGCGAGAGTGAAGTTCCTCAGGGATTCCGAAATCCTGCTCTCGAGCACGTCGTCGTTCACGCCTCTGATCTTGCCCACGAACCTAAGGAACTCGCGGACTGTCAGCGCCGTGTACAGGGACGGGTTCTCAGGAAGATAACCGATGACCCTCCTCGCCCTTTCTGGCTCGCCCACCACGTCGAAGCCTTCGACGCTGACGGTCCCGCTCGTGGGCTTGAGGATCCCGACTATGATTTTCATGAGTGTGCTCTTGCCGGCGCCGTTCGGGCCAATCAGACCGACGACTTCGCCACCCTCGACCGTGAGGGAGACGTTGTTCAGCGCGACGACGTCGCCGTAGTTCTTGGTCAGGTTGATTATGCTGATTCCGCCCGTCTCTCCCACCGCCCCGTGGCCGCTTTGGGTGCCATTTCTAATTGCCTTCGCACAGGGGGTAGGCGGAAGGCCCGACCCTTACTTGGCGTTGGAGTCGAGCTCGCTGCTGGAGACCAGGAGGTTCACCTTCAGGGAGTGCATCAGCGTCCTGGCAAGGACCATGTCGGGCTTCATCTTCCCAGTCTCGATGTGGCTTATGACGGAGGGTTTCACGTTGATCATCCTCCCGAGGGCCTCCTGGGTGAGGCCGAGCTTCTCCCGAGCGGTTCGAACGATTGAGGCGTAATCGGGGTCGACTTCAAGCTCCGGCTGGACCTCCCTCTTGGGAGCAAAGTAGGGCGTCGCGACTCGCTGGACCCTCTGCGGGACGCCGACCGGGCGGCCGAGCTTGGAGCAGCTCGGGCAGACGCGCAGGATGGCGCCGTCGATCTCCACAGAGCTGGGAGCGGTCTTTATCTGGCTGCCGCAGACTTCGCAGGTGAGCACCAAGGTCTTGCCACCGGCGGAATCTTCGTTTTACATCTTGCGGCTGGAGACCTTTTATCTCCAGAACGCCGATGCCATCGGCGATGCCGGCGCGCTTGGCCTATGTCTTCTGGCACTGGCCCCGGCCCGAGATATCCGTGAGCTCGTACGAAACGAAGCTCGCCTCCTTTCTTCGTAGTCTGAACTCGAACAAACCCGAGGGATTCGTCGAAGCACTGAGTTTCCGCGTGGACTCGGTCCCGTGGGGAAGGCAGGACGGCAGTACCTACGAGGATTGGTACATAGTCGAGAACTTCGCCGCCCTCGGCGCTCTCAACGAAGCTGCGGTCGCAGGAGTGAGGCGCGGGCCTCACGACTCGGTCGCCAAGGACTACATGAAAGGGGTCGGAGGGGTGTTCAAGCATGTGACGGGCGAGCTGCGACCGCGCGAGACTCGCTTCGCCACATGGATTGAGAAGCCAATCGGACCCTCCTATGAGTCCTACTACGAAGAGGTCGCAAGGGACGTAGGAGACAAGAGAACCGCACTGTGGCGGCGGCAGCTGGTCCTAGGTCCTTCACCCCAGTTCTGCATCCACAGCGAGGAAGCGTTGAGGGTCTCGGCCAGCCTCAAACCGAGGAGCCTCGAGCTAAGAAGAATCGGGCCGGACTGAACCCGCCCTCGAGTCCTTCGGGCTGACGACTTCTGCTTGAGGACTCCAGTGAAGATTCTGGAGGAAGCCTGTAGTCTCCGTTGGCGGCCAACCGTGGGCCGAGTGGGATTCTCGCTGGGAAAAATGCTCCAGAGAGTTCCAAGACCGGAATGGCAAGACGGGCTATTTCCCCGCGCTTCCAGGAAGCAAGGACGGAGTTCCCTTTAGGGGGAGCGACGATGATCTAGACTGGCTGCTTCGCTCCACAGTTGGGGCAGAAGGTCGAGGAAGAGGCAAGCCGTGCGCCGCAGCTGGGGCAGAACTTCGTTCCAGCCTGGGCCATTGTTGGGGCCATGGGCGTCTGGCCCGCCCCGGCAGGAGAGAGTCTCGCGAGGTTGGAGTAGTAATAGGTAACCAACGCTATCGGGAGTATGGGCTGGTAAGACGCCGAAAGGATGCCGTTGACCACCGGGCCTGCGGCGCCGAAGGGTGCGCTGATGGCGCTCACTATCGTCGCACCGACTAGGACAATTATCCCGAAAACAAGGAAGGTTACGAAGGTCTTGCCCCACCTGTGGCCGACGAGCTCGCGACTCCGTCCCATGCTTTCTAGGACTCCTCTGTTCTCGATTAGGAGGACAGGAAACGCCAGACAGAACATTATCGCGAGTATTACTCCAGGAACGACCAGGGCGACAAACCCCAAGGCGACTATTATGCCGACTAGGATGGCCAGGGCCCAAATCCAGACTAGTCTAGACACTGCGAATCTGACTGACGTCCCCAGATCAGTCTGCCTCCCCTCTATCCGTTCAGAGGCTAGCCTGATTGCCGTACCCTGAGCGACTGGGAAGAAGAGGACCACCACGAGGAGGTCTACGGCAAGCATCGAGACCAGGGCTCCGAGGAATCCTGGGAACCACGTGAAGGCCTGGTCGGGCGTCGGGTTGGGCGGCAAGGTCGGAAGAACGAAGTACTGCCGGGCGGCGGCATCGATGATTCCAGTGATTACCTCCACGATTGCAAAGAGGACGAAATACTTCGTGAAGTCCCGCTGGTACACCTCGAATGTCTTGGAGATTACTTCACCGAGACTCAGCTCCCTTCCGATGCGCTGGTCCGGCTGCACGTCGTTCAACATTCGCACGCTCTCTCATAATGCTTTGCTCTCGCCTCCAACTTTCGCCTTACTTCAGGGCCACCCTAGTGCCTAACACGCAGCCCGCCGCTGTTCCCACGACGTGAGAATCACCACCGACCATAAATCACGAACGGAACTGCTCGGCTTCCGAGAATAGATGACTGAAGAAAAGGCAAAAACAACTTCGGCCAATGGAGTTTCTAGGAGACAATTCATCACGGGAACGGTAGGAGGGGTCGTGGTGGGCGCCGTAGTCGGCGCCGCCGCAGGCTCGTTCGGGTTCCCGAAGACAATCACACAGATGCAGACCGAGACCCAGACCCAAACTCAAACGCAGACGCAGACGCAAACACAGACTCAGACTCAGACCCTGACCCAGACCACCACCTCGGTGACCACGGCGCAGCCCTGGCTCCCAGCATCGTGGGACCAGACAGCGGACGTGGTAGTCGTGGGAGACGGCTTCGCAGGCTTGAACGCCGCCATGTATGCCCACGACGCCGGGTCGAGCGTACTGGTTCTCGAGAAGATGGACCAGGCGCACGAAGGAGGAACAAGCAAGGTGTGCGGCGGAGTGATTTACTCACCACTGAGCGCGGCCCAGGGAGAAGCGTACATCGCGACGAAAGAAGTGGGCCAACTGACAGACTCAACGATCATCAACGCGCTGTCGCAGGGCCTGATAGACAACGTCACCGCAATCAAGAATCTTGGCGGGACAGTGTCGGCGTTCAGCACATCCGCCACGGGCGTCCTGAACGTGCTGACCATAAACGGCGCGAACGCGCTCGGCGGCGGCCTTCTCTACGGGTTCTTCCGAAACCAGGCGTCGACCCGCAACATCAACGTGCTGTACAACACACAAGCAACCTCACTCGTACAGAACAGCAACACCAAGGAGATCCTTGGTGTCACCGCGACCAGCAACGGGAACACAATCAACATCAAGGCCAACAAGGGGGTGGTTCTCGCAACGGGAGCCATCGATTACAACACCGACATGCAGTCGCAGTTCCTGCAGGGTTACCCGGTCGCCGCGTGGGGCGGTCTGGGCAACACGGGAGACGGAATCAAGATGGCTCAGAAAGTCGGAGCGGACGTGTGGCACATGACACACCCCGCTTCCGTGTCGGCGGGCCAAGCACTGAGGGTACCCGACTATCCGTACACCGTGGGAACCCCCTCGGGATACGGCATAGGAAACAACTACATCTGGGTCGACAAGAAAGGCAACAGGTTCGTTAGCGAGTCGGCGGGGTCCGCCGCCTTCGAATACCTGACGCAGTTCGACTCCACAACGGGAACCTATCTGCGCATACCCGCCTGGATCATCTTCGACGACACGGCGAGAGCGAAGGGTCCCTTCGTCAACGCAACAACGATTGACGGGTGGTTCCTTACGTATTCGGGCTACACTTGGAGCAAGGACAACAGCGCGGAGATAGCGAAGGGGTGGATAACGAAGTCTGACTCTATCGCCGACCTAGCCACTGCGATAGCGGCAGACACTGACAACCAAGTCTCCGGAACGCCGCTGATGACCTCGGCAGCGCTTCAGGCGACAGTGACAAGGTTCAACGGGTTCGTCACCGCAGGCAGCGACACAGACTTCGGCAGGCCGGCGAGCAGCCTGGCCCAGATCCAGACCGCGCCCTTCTACGCGATAAAGGTGTGGCCGTCGGCGGAGTGCACGAAGGGTGGCCCAAGACGCAATGCTGGCTGCCAAATCGTGGACCCATCCCAGAATCCAATTCCCAGGCTGTACGGTGCGGGCATAGGCGGCTCCTTCTGGGGCTCTGCAGGCGTGGGCGGTGGCAACATCGCGGAAGCTCTGTTCACGGGCAGGACCGCAGGCACGAACGTTGCCGCTCTGACACCCTGGACGTAGAACCTCCATCGAACCGAACGAAGACGAAGAAAGGGAGCGCGAATGCGCTCCTCCCTCTTTTTGGGTTCACAGTGCGAGCAGGGGATGGACCTTGCGAGGGTTTCCAGTCAGAGCACGTTTGCTGATCCGAGGGTACCCGCACCCAAATGGGTTCGGGCCGTAATCCTGCTCCAGCTCCACAGCCCTCGGCATCTCCGCCACGCCGTCTGCTCCACGGCTCGAACCTGATGGCCTGGACGCAGCCGTCTTCGAGCCGGCCTCGAAACTCTCGCAGTGGAGGAGAGGATGGAAAGGGAGAATTGGCCGCGGTGGTAGCTATCGTTTAATATGACGGACGGGGTCGGTGGTTGATGCGCAACGGAAAAAGCGCAATATCTACAACACTTGCAGTCGCAGTAATCGTAATTCTGGTAGTGGCCGTCGGCGCGGCCGTCTACCTGTACAGCTCTACTTCGTCAAAGAGTACCACGACCTCGTCTTCTGGCGTAACGACTAGTGCCCCGACCACGGTTCCTACCACATTCACCTACGAGGAGGTCGAGACGGCAGAGTTTCTCGACCCGGCAATCTCGTACTTCTCCTTCGACTACAACGTGATGCAAAACGTCTACGAGCCGATTCTTTGGTTCAACGGGACGTGCGGCACCTGCGTTATCCCGTGGCTCGCCCAGAGCTACACGAGTAACTCCGCGGGTACCGTCTACTCCTTCACGCTGAGGCAGGGAATCAAGTTCGCAGACGGCGAGCCCCTCAACTCCACGGCTGTGTACTTCGCCATCAACCGAGGCCTCCTGTTCGACGGGAGCACTCCCGTGGGGCACGGGACCCAGAGCTCATGGCTGATCCAGCAGCTCGAGAACGACTCCCTCAGCACCTTCATGTCTGGTGTGGCACAGTCCTACTCTCCCGCTTGGGAGCAGGCCGTGCTGGCCCAGAACATGATCCAGGTCACCGGTCCCCTGACTTTCAAGGTCAACGTGCAGAACCCGAACTCCGCGTTCGCTTTCCTGTTCGCCAACCCGATCGTCGACCCAGTCGCCCCGGTCTACACGATGCAGCATGACCTGGCGATGTGGAACCAGACAAGCGCTGGCTACAAGCTGCCCTTCTCCAAGCTGAGCGGCGGCCTGAATCAGGAAATCAGCCAGTACTTCCAAGACCTTGTCGCGACCTGCAACGCCGGGAACACCCCCGCCGGGTGCGGCGCGACCTACCTCAGCACAGCAGCACAGGGATCCATGGCGGGCACCGGACCTTACGTTCTCACGTCCAACGACGTCTCAAAGAACGTCATAACGCTCACGGCCAACCCGAACTACTGGGGTGGCCCCTACAAGACTCCAATCAAGCCTCAGATACAGACTGTGGTCTTCAAGTACGTTCCTGACGAGAACACGAGAGAGATAGACCTCCAGAACGCTGCCAAGTCTGGCCAGGCCATGTCGATAGACGTCGCGTCGACCAGCCTCTACGACATCGCGGACAGGGCTCAGTGGCTGAACAGCAACAAGCTGGTTTCGGACATAACCGGGGTGACGATGTACGGACCCTACAACTTCTACGGCACCACCTTTGACCCGTTCGACACCAACGTCACCAGCCCGCTGACCGGCGCCTACTACTCCTTCCAACCCTTCGCAGACCAGAGGATACGGCTCGCGTTCGCTGACGCGGTGAACATGACCTCCGAGTGGCTGACCACCGACAACAAGGTTGGGACGGTCGCCCAGAACGTCGTTCCACCGGGTCTGCCTCCGTCGGGCTCGTTCAACTCCAGCATCAAGCCCGCCTACTCGTACAACCCCGACCAGTCGGCTCAGCTTCTCCTCCAGGCGATGCAGAACCCGATAACGAAGTTCACCTTCACGAACGGGACCGCGGCGCCCGCGGGCCTGTTCAACAACGCCTTCGGATGCAAGACGCTCACTAGCGGCAGGTGCACCAACCCGGTCCAACAGAGCATAACGCTGGTCTATGGGTCGGGCGACACAGTCGACGAGTCTATCATGAACGACCTAGCCGGCACAATAGACAACATCAGCGCGACATACAACATGGGACTGACTGTGTCCGTCGAGCCGCTGCCGACTGGGCAGATGCTCACCGAGGCATTCGCGGTCCCAGGACACCTGTACTTCTACGCCCTGGGTTGGATTGACGACTACCCGTGGGTTACGGACTTCACGGGGAACATGTTGGCCTATCCGGGCACCTATCCGGCCTCTGACGGCTGGAACATCGGGCAGATGAACACCCTGTTCCAGAAGAGCCTGAGCGACAGCGCCGCAAACAACCTTCCAGCCCTCGTCAGCGACTCCAACGCGATGGACTCCCTTTCGAACAGCATGGTCATGTACCTTTGGACCTATTACAACGTGAACTTCGTTGCTATGACGTCCAACGTACAGGGTCTGTTCTGGAATCCGTCGCTGGGAAGCGCTGCTGCAGGTGGTGTAGGACCTGAGTACTTCGCAACCCTCTACTAGTTCAGTGGAGGGCTCCCTCTTTATTTGCCAGCTGAAGTGCTTGGGTGATGTTGTCGGAAGGGCGAGGGTCGCTACTTGAAGCTGTACGAGTACGCGATTAGACGCCTCGTCCTCATGGTGGCCGTGCTCATCGCTCTCAGCTTCATAATGTTCTACCTTGCCCGCGGCCTCCTGCCGCCCACCACGGCGCTCGCCCCATTCATCACGCCCAAGATGAACGACGTGGAGAAGCTGGCGCTCGCGCAGAGCCTGGGCGTTGCCACCGCGTCCTGCCCGTCGTACGGCGCTTTCTCGACCCAGGTGGCAGGGTGCATTGTGCCGCTGTGGGGCCAGTACATCGGCTGGCTGCACCAGATCATCAGCGGGAACTGGGGATACACGCTTCTCCCAGGAATAGCGGGAACGCAGACGACCTGGAACGTCTTCTGGGCGCGCTTCCCATACACGGCGGAGCTCGCCATCGGGGCGTCGATTCTGACGATTCTGATCGGTTTCCCGCTCGGAATCATCTCCGCCACCCACAACAACAAGCCTCCGGACCACGTCTCCAGGGTGATTGCTCTTGGAGGGTACTCTCTCCCGCAGTTCTGGTTCGCGGCCATCCTCCAGGTGGTCTTTGTCCTGGACCTCACCGTGAGGGGCGCGGGGATTTTTCCTGGGAGCGGGTCGCTCTCGACGACTTGCGGAATCTGCGTCGGTAACATCGGGACGATTCACGCCTACACCGGGATGCCTGTTGTCGATTCGATCCTCTCGGGCAACCTGGCTTACTTCTGGGACGCGCTGGTGGCGCTGATTCTGCCGGCTCTGACCCTTGCGGTCACCAGCATAGGCGCGCTGACGCGGATAATCAGGTCGAGCATGCTAGAGTCGCTGCGGCAAGACTACGTCCTGCTCGCGAGGTCGAAGGGCCTCAAGGAGAGGGTGGTCGTCTATAGGCACGCGCTCAGGAACGCGATACTTCCCGCAGTCACCATCAGCGGGCTCCTCGTCGCCTTCTTTCTCGGAGGCGCGGTCGTAATCGAAGACGTCTTCTCCTGGCCGGGGGTCGGCAGCACCGCAGTCGCGGCCATAAGCGTCGTCGACGTCAACTTCATCGAGCTGTACACGCTGGTGACGGCGCTCATCATAGTCGTGGCCAATCTCGCGGTGGACATCATCTACGCAAAGGTGGACCCGAGGATCAGGTACACTTGACCGTCGAAGGAGACGAGGAGTTGGGGCCCGAGGAGGGGGCGAGACGCGCGTCGGACATCCGCTTCTCCCTTCACCTTCTGAGGTCGAACCCCCTGGTCGTGGCGGGCATAATCATCTCCGTCGGCACTCTCGTGCTCTCGGCCGCCTCGGGGTTCATAGTCAACCCGGGCTCGTGGCAGCACTACCAGCCAGAGCTGGGATTGTGTTGGAACAACCCGGTCATCAACTGGGGGTTCAAGAACATCTTCAACTGCGGAGGGAAGGTGTACACCCTAGGGACCGACCTGAAGGGGCGGGACCTCCTGAGCATGATAATACTCGCGATTCCCACTGACGTGGAGATCGCCCTCGAAGTGGTCGCGTCAGCGGTCGCAATCGGAGTGGTCTTCGGGGCTGTGGCGGGATATGCCGGCGGACTGCTCGACGAGTTCATCCTCAGGCTGACAGACGTCTTCCTCTCGATTCCAGTAATCCTTCTGGCGCTCGTCCTGGTCGTCGTCCTGGAAGCCAAGGGTCTCCCGGTCAGCCTGTCTCTTCTCACCCTCGCCCTCGTCGTGACCTGGTGGCCGGTGTACGTCAGACTGGTCCGGTCGCAGGTGCTGAGCGAGAAGGAGAGGCCCTACGTCGAGAGCCTGAGGGCGATGGGAGCCAGCCGAACGAGGATACTCTTCCTGCACGTGATCCCCAACTCGATCTACCCCCTCCTCGTGCAAGCCACCCTCGACATCGGCAGCGTCATACTGACTGTCTCGGCGCTGATCTTCATCGGTTTGACGCCCAATCCGTACTATCCCGAGCTCGGGAACCTCGTCAATATGGGCATACAGCACCTAGCGATTGCTCCTTGGCTGGTCATCTTCCCTGGCCTCACAATCTTCATCATATCCCTGGGCTTCAACCTGTTGGGCGACGGCATCAGGGACGTCTTCGACCCGAGGCTGAGGAGATAGCTTGCAGACTACTGCCGAATCTGGGAGCGAGAACGTCCTGGTCATTCGCGACCTCAAGGTGACCTTCAACACCTACGCCGGAGACGTGAAGGCGCTCGACGGCGTTGACCTTTCGATAAGGAAGGGCGAGATACTGGGGCTGGTTGGAGAGTCCGGATGCGGCAAGTCGGTGACGTCGCTGGCCATATGCGGCCTCCTGCCCCCGAACGCCGCTGTCGAGAGCGGCGAGGTGCTGCTGAACGGTAACAACCTGCTCAAACTGAAAAAGGAGCAGCTCAGGCTGGCGAGGCTGGAGGACATAGCCATCGTCTTCCAGGACCCGACCACCTACCTCAACCCGGTCCTGACTGTCGGCTCGCAGATAACGGAGATAATCGAGGCCGCGCCCGAGGTCTTCACCAAGAGGCTCGTCGAGAGCAGGCTGGCCGAACTCGCCGGGCCGGCCTCCGCCGGCGGGCCTGCTGCCGAAATCGAGGCTGAGAGGTCCAAGCTCGGGTCCTCGCTCGAAGGAGGCAGGCTCCCGAGGGGCGAGGTCAAGCGGCTCTCGAAGCTGTACGCAATCTCCGTGCTCAACATGGTGCGCCTCCCGGACCCCGAGCGGGTCTTCAGGATGTACCCATTCGAGCTGTCCGGGGGGATGAAGCAGAGGGCCATGATTGCCATGGCGCTGATTCGCGGGCCGAAGCTCTTCCTCGCGGACGAGATCACCACGGCGCTCGACGTGACAGTGCAGGCTCAGATTCTCGAGCTCCTGAAGGACCTCAAGGAACAGATCAGCGGTTCTGTCATGCTGATCACGCACGACCTCGGCATTGTGGCGCAGGTCTGCGACAGGGTCGCGGTGATGTACGCCGGGAACATAGTCGAGGTCGCGGGCGTCGAGGAACTCTTCAAACGCCCCCTTCACCCGTACACGCAGGGCCTTCTTGCCGCAGTCCCTCGCCCGGACGTCACTTCGGGCGAGCTCACCTCGATCGAAGGTTCGGTGCCGGACCTCATCAGCCCTCCGACGGGCTGCAGGTTTCATCCCCGTTGCCCACACGCCTTCGAGAGGTGCTCCAACGAGAAGCCGCGGCTGTTGGAGGTTTCCCCAGGTCACCTGGTTGCGTGTTTTCTCTATGGGAAGTGAGGCGCGATAGCACTGGAAAGAGACAACCTCTCCGTGATTGAGGTGCGGGACCTCACCAAGTGGTACCCGGTGAAGGCCGGAATACTGAGCCGGACCGTGGCCCACGTCAGGGCAGTCGACGGAGTCACGCTCGACATCAGGAAGGGGGAGACCCTGGGCTTGGTCGGGGAGTCAGGGTGCGGCAAGACGACGCTGGGCAGGACAATAATGCGGCTCACCGACCCCACCGAGGGGGTCATTCGATTCGAGGGTGCGGACATATCCAGCCTGAGAGGAAGGCGCCTGAAGCCGTTCAGGCGCAAGATGCAGATGGTCTTCCAGGACCCCTACGCCTCGCTCGACCCCCGACAGAAGATAGAGTCCGCCCTGTTGGAGCCCATGGGAATCCACCGCGTGGTCAAGTCCAAGAGCGAGGCCAGGGCGCGGGCCGTCGAACTGATAGAGAGGGTCGGCCTCAACAGGTACCACCTCGACAGGTTCCCCCACGAATTCTCGGGTGGCCAGAGGCAGAGGATAGCGGTCGCGAAGGCCCTCGCGGTGAACCCGGAATTCGTGGTGCTCGACGAGCCCACGTCTTCGCTCGACGTCTCGGTGCAGGCCCAGATACTGAAGCTGCTCACGGGGCTGCAGCGCGAGTTCAACCTGACCTACCTCTTCATCTCGCACAATCTCGCTGTGATCAGGCAGGTCTGCCACAGGACGGCGGTCATGTACCTGGGGAGGGTCGTGGAGCTGGCCCCGACAAATTCCATATTCGGCTCCCCCAAGCACCCCTACACCAAGGCTCTCCTCTCTTCGGTGCCGCTTCCTGACCCGTCGAAGAGGAAGGAGCTCCGAGTTCTGGAAGGCGACGTCCCCAGCCCCGTCTCCATCCCGCCCGGGTGCAGGTTCAGACCCAGGTGCGCCTACGCGACCGAGCTCTGCGGGAGGTCAGACCCGCCTGCGCACGACTACGGCGGGAGCATGGCCGAATGCTTCTACGACATCGACATGCTCAAGGGGACCAAGAAACTTGTCGAGCCAGCCCGTGCCGAGCCGGTGCGGTCGGTTTGACCGCCCCAAACAGGCCCGATGCCGCGTGGCCGAATCCTGACGGCTCGTTGGTCTTCTCTGCGACTCGACCCTCTGATTCGTTGAAGCCCTAACGCATTTGGGGGTTAAACAGTCCACGGGCGTGGAAGGTAGGCTTATATCGCGAGCCGGCAATTTTTTGCCCTCACAAATTGCGGCTTATCGGAACCGGTGGTCGGAGACCCGCTATCGCCCGCGTCGCGATTGTGCTGATTGTCATCGTAATCCTCGTGGTTGGAGGGGCCGGCGCCTACATCTTGTCGGTCAGCCACCCCACGACCTCGACCACGGTGTCCACCCAGTCCGTGCCCAAGTCGATCACCTATGAGACACTCTCAACGATTCAGTACCTCGACCCTCAGGTGTCGTACGACATCTACGGCGCCTCCGTCGAGCAGAACGTCTACGAACCCCTGCTCTGGTTCAGCGGCTCCAACGGGGTGAACGTGATTCCGTGGCTCGCGCAGAACTACACCATCTCGAACGGGGGCAAGACTCTCACCGCCACGCTGAGGGGCGGGATCAAGTTCGCCGACGGAGAGGTGCTCAACTCGTCCGATGTCTACTTCACCTACAACCGGCTCCTGATAATGGACGGCAGCGCCCCTATCGGACACGGGACGCAGGCTTCTTGGATCATCCAACAGTTGCTGAACACTAGCCTCAGCACGACCCTCTGTTCGTGCACCGAGACCTACGGGAACTCGTACGTCCAAGCAGTCCTGAATGAGAACTTCGTGCGGATGACCGGGCCGCTTTCAATCCAGCTAAACATCATGAACCCGAACGGGGCCCTCCCCTACCTGATTGCCAACCTCTGGGCCAACATCGTGGCGCCTGACTTCGTCATGCAGCACGACATCGCACTGTGGAGCGAATCGAGTTCGGGGTACACCCTGCCGTACCCGACACTGAGCGGGAACCTGACTCAGAAGATGGACGAGTACTTCGACGACTACCAGTCCACGTGCAATGCCGGCTCGACGCCGAAGGGCTGCGCAGCGACCTACCTTGATTCGTCCACCGCAGGCTCGCTCGCGGGCACGGGGCCCTACACCGTCCAGAGCGTCAATACCGCGACGAACGTGATCACCCTTCAGGCCAACCCCAACTACTGGGGGGGTCCCAGCGGTGCGATTCACGCGCAGATTCCCACCGTCGTCTACAAGTACGTCCCCGACCAGACCACGAGGGAAATAGACCTACGGAACGCGGCCGCGTCGGGACAGGCGATGGTGGTGGACGTGGCTTCAACGAACATATACGACGTCATCAACAGGTCCGCTTGGATAGAACAGAACAAGCTGGAGTCAACACTGTCGGGTGTGACGATATACGGGCCGTACAGCCAGTACGCCACCTACTTCATCCCCCTGGACACCAACGTGACGAACCCCTTCACTGGAGACTACTACTCGTTCCAGCCCTTCGCCGACCTTCGCTTGAGGCAGGCCGTCGCGGACTCGGTCAACCTGACGTTGATCGATTCGGAGGTCAACAACAACCTAGGTCAGGTCGCGAACGAGTTGGAACCTCCGGGCATACCCCCGACCGGCTCCTACAACTCATCACTGGCTCCCGGCTACAGCTACAATCCTGACGAGGTTCAGGCGCTCCTCTTGAGCGCAATGGAGAACCCGCTCACGCACTTCACCCTGGAGAACGGGACCGCGGCCCCGAGCGGCCTCTTCGACAATTCCTTCGGCTGCATCCAGCTGGACGGCAGCGGCCAGTGCGCGCACCCGACGGCCCAGTCCTTCACTCTCGTCTACGCCGAAGGAGACACGGTCGATCAAGCCATCCTGAACCAAATTGCTGGCACCATAAACAACGTCAGCGCAACCTACAACATGGGGCTCACTGCCTCCGTGGAGCCGCTGCCCTGCGGTCAGATGACCAGCGAAGCATTCTCTGGACAGGTTTACGGGTGGGCCGAGTCGTGCTTCGGCTGGTTCGACGACTACCCATGGGCCCTCGACTTCCTCGGGCCGATTCTATCTCCCGGAGGAATCTATACGAGTCCAGGCGGATGGAACCTAGCGCAGATGGGCACGTACTGGAACGAGGCGCAGGAGGCGAGCGCCGCAGGAAATAACGCGGGCGTTGTCACGGCAACAAACGCTATGATGGCACTGGGAAACAAGGACGTCATGGACATCTGGACGTTCTACCCCGACATCTACATGGTGATGACGTCCAACGTCAAAGGGTTCTACTTCAACCCTGCCATCTACACGACGGGGGAACCGCAGTACTTCGCTGCGCTGTACTGACCCGCGTGTTGCAGCGAATGACCAGGAACGAGCACCACTGTTCCTGCAGTCCTCCGAGTTGTCTTGAGCCCCGAGAACCCTCAAATACGAATGAGGGGCGGAAGAGAATCGTTTGAGACTCTACGAATACGTCATCAGGAGACTCCTCCTGATGGTATTCGTACTCTTCGCTCTGAGTCTGCTGATATTCTACCTTACTCGCGGCCTCCTGCCGCCCACAACGGCCCTTGCAGCGTACATCACTCCTAGAATGGACGACAACGCAAAGCTCTCGGTTGCTCGCGCCCTTGGGGTCGCTACGTCCTCATGCCCCTCGTACCAAGCGTTCACCCAACTCCAGAACGGTTGCGTCGTTCCCGTTTGGGGGCAGTACTGGGGGTGGCTTCGAAACGCCCTGACAGGGAACTGGGGATACTCGCTTCTTCCTGGCGTGGCTCCGCTCACCACGACGTGGAATGCATTCTTCAGCAGATTCCCGTTCACGGTCGAGCTCGCGATTGCGGCGGCCATCCTGACGGTGATACTGGGGATTCCCATGGGCATAATCTCGGCCACGCACAACAACAAGCTGCCTGACCATCTGTCCCGGATAGTATCCCTGGGCGGGTACTCGGTCCCCCAGTTCTGGTTCGGGGCCGTGTTGCAAATAGTGTTCGTGCTTTATGTGAGGATCAATGGGCTGGGGCTCCTCTCCACGAGCAGCGCCATCGCGACCACGTGCGCCATCTGCTTTGCCAGTGCTGGGAGAGCGATCGCCTACACCGGCATCCCGGTGGTTGATGGGATACTCTCACTGAACTTCCCTTATTTCTGGGACTCGCTCGTCGCGCTGATACTGCCCGCGCTGACGCTCGCGATCACTTCCATAGGGGCAATAACGAGAATCGTGCGCTCGAGCATGATGGACGTGCTGAAGCAGGACTACATCACCCTGGCGAAGTCCAAGGGACTAAAGGACTGGGTCGTAACCTACAAGCACGCGCTGCGGAACGCGCTGCTCCCCGCGATCACCGTCTCGGGTCTGCTCGTCTCGTACCTTCTCGGCGGAGTCGTTGTGATTGAAATTGTCTTCTCGTGGCCGGGAGTGGGGAACGCTTCCCTAACTGCAGCGAATGTCCTTGACGTGAACTTCCTTGAGCTCTACGTCCTGGTCACAGCCGTCATAATCGTCGTCACGAACCTAATCGTCGACGTAGTCTACGCAGTGCTCGACCCGAGGATCAGGTATTGAGATGAACCAGCCAGAGAGCGAGGAACGGGTCAGGCCGGCCGCGTACGGTTGGCGGTCCGACTTGCGCTATGCGCTCAGCCTGTTGAAGAGGAACCGGATAGTGCTCGTCGGGCTGGTCATAGCCGTTGCCACCCTTCTTCTCGCGGCGCTCTCCCACTTGCTGGTCAACCCGGCTCTGGCAAACAGTCAGCCCCTGGCGCTCCGCCTCTGCTGGAACAACCCGCTAATCAACTGGGGAATACAGAACGTGAAGACCTGTCCGGTTGAGTACCCGCTGGGCACGGATGCCTACGGCAGGAGCCTTCTGCAGATGATAGTCTTGGCGGTCCCCATCGACCTTCAGATTGCCTTCGAAGTCGTGGCATCCGCCGTCTTGGTCGGCGTCGTCTTTGGGGGGCTGGCCGGGTATGCCGGAGGGATACTCGATGAAGCGATACTGAGGATTACGGACATCTTCCTGGCCATTCCGGGTATTCTCTTGGCGATTGTCCTGATAGTCGT
>DASPPF010000046.1:0-3816 GCA_035625575.1 Nitrososphaerales archaeon
CCGAGTGGTGGACCCAAGATCTCGCCAAGGCGCTCGAGACGGCTCCCGACGCGGCAGAAAGGCTGGAGGCTGCAGGCGTCTCTGCCGGTCGCACGAACGCCTTCGCCTCTTCGCAAGCTTCGCCCGGCCCGACGGAAGCGGTGCAGGTCTCGCGCGTCCTCGGGATGCCGTTGCATCCGGCCTACACGCCGAGGTTCGACAGGCTCTCAGTCTCGGACATCATGCAACTGAGGGAGAGCTGCAGAAAGACGAACGACGGCGTGGAGGTGGACATCGCGTCGCCCCACCTCCAGTGGATACTTCAGAGCGCGCTCGTCGAACACCGCATCGTCGGCTCGAGAGCGGTCGTCACGGGCGACGCGGCGGTGGTCCTGTCCGAGCTCCTCGCGCTGGGATTGGACAGGCAGGTTCCGCCAGGAGTCTCCGATGTCACCGAGTTCGTGCGCCAGCTCTCGGGAATCCGGCTCGGCAGGCAGACCACCTCCACGGTGGGCGTCAGGGTCGGAAGGCCGGAGAAAGCGATGGTCAGGCGCCTGAAGCCGCCGGTCCACGTCCTCTTTCCTGTCGGCAACGAGGGCGGCGCATCCAGGGACGTCCTGAGCGCCGCGAGGGCCGGGAGCATCAGCGTCGAAGTGGTGAACTTCGTCTGTCCGTCGTGCAACGAAAGAAGGCTGACGGACCGCTGCGAGGTCTGCGGAGAGCAGACGCAGCGGTTCAGGACTTGCTCCAGGTGCGGTCTGGCAACGACCGAACCCGAGTGCCCAAAGTGCAGAGGCAAGACGAACGCCTACTCGTCGTTCGACCTCAACCTCAAGGCGAAGCTCGACTCGATAAGACCCAAACTACCCTACGACCACACAAAACCGGTCAAGGGAGTGAGGGGTCTGACCAGCGAGACGAAGACGCCGGAGCCGCTGGAGAAGGGCATCATCCGCAGCAAGCACGGGGTCTACGTGTACAAGGACGGGACGCTCAGAATCGACGCGACCAACGCCCCCCTCACCCACTTCAGGCCATCGGACATCGGCGCGGACATGGAGAAGCTTGTCTCCCTGGGATACGAAACAGACCGCCATGGTCAACCACTGACCGACCCCAACCAGGTCCTCGAGCTGAAACCACAGGACATCATCGTCCCGCGAGACATAGCGGAAGACCTCCTCAGGATGGCCCAGTTCATCGACGACGAGCTGCAGAGCCTCTATGGGCTGTCCCCCTTCTACAACGCCCAGAGCGCCGAGGACATGCTGGGGAGGATCGTCATCGGGCTCGCACCCCACACCTCGGTCGGCGTCGTGGGAAGGGTGGTCGGCTTCTCCTCGTCCCAGGTCTGCTTCGGGAATCCGTGCTGGCAGGCGGCGAAGAGGCGAGACTGCGACGGGGACGGCGACTCGCTGCTCCTCCTGCCCGACGCGCTCCTCAACTTCTCCATCGAGTTCATCCCGAACCAGATTGGCGGGCTCATGGACACGCCACTTCTCATCCAGCCGGTGTTGATACCGTCGGAGGTCGACGAGCAGGCGCACAACTTCGACCTGACCGACAGATACCCGCTGGAGTTCTACGAGGAGACGCAGGGTTCTCCCGCGGCTTCGGCGCTCTCAGGCAAGATTGAGATGATCGGTTCGCGCCTGTCGAACGAGAACCAGTTCTACGGCTACGGCTTCACCCACGACACCAGGTCGCTGACGATTAAGAGGTCTCGCGGAGCCTACTCCACCCTGAAGACGCTGAACGAGAAGATCTCGAAGCAGATCGAGGTCGCTTCGAAGGTGGAGGCGGTCTCCACCAAGGAGGTGGTCGAGTCGATAATCAGGACGCACCTGATCAGGGACATAATGGGCAACGCCAAGAAGTACGCGAGCCAGTCGTTCAAGTGCAAGAAGTGCGGCGCAACGATACGCCGGCCCCCGCTCTCTTGGACGTGCCCCTACTGCGCCGGCCCGATCAAGGGGACGCTGACGCGCGCTTCGGTGGAGAAGTATCTGGCAATCGCGCAGCGGCTCGCGAAGGAGTACGACATCGACCCGTACCTGCGCAGCCGCCTCGACGTGCTTCAGAGGGAGCTGGACCAGCTGTTCCAGGGCCAGAGAAAGCCCGAGCAGCTGGAGCTGACGGACTTCGCGACCCAGACGCTAGCGGAAGAAATAAGCCGGTGAACTCCCGAAGGTGTACTTCACCTTCTGGAAGCCCGTCCTGAGAGCCTTGACCCTGGCTATCGTCTTTCGCTGGTTCTCTCCGACCATCGCATCGTGAAGAATCTCCGCCACCTCCTTCATCTCGCCCCTGCCCATCCCGAGCCTGGTGAGCTCGGCGACGCCCAGCCTGATCCCGCCTGGGTTAGTGAAGTGCCTCCCGGCCTGCAGGTCGCCGGGAATCAGCTGCCTGTTCACGATGATGTTCTGGCCCTCGAGCCGCTTCTCCATGGCTCCGCCGTCGCAGTACTTCGTCACGTCGAGAGCGACCTGGTGCGACATCGTGTAGCCGTTCTTCTCGCCCAGCACCCTCTCGCCCGTGTCTGCGAGCCCCTGCGCGAGGACCTGCGCGTTCCTGATCACGTCCCTGGCGTACCCCCTTCCAAACTGCAGGAACTCGGCGAAGGTCAGCGCCTTCGCGGCCATGTTGTTCAAGTGATGGCTGCTCGTCGTGCCCGGGAAGACGCCTTTCTTCAGCTCCTCGGCGTGCTTCGCGGTGGCTGCTATTGCCCCTCCCTGCGGGCCGAAGAGCGTCTTGTGGGTGCTGAAGGTCATCACCTCGGCCCCCTCCCTCAGTGGGTCCTGGAAGGCGCCGCCGGCTATCAGCCCGGCCACGTGGGCCGCGTCGTAGCAGACCGTCCCTCCGGCTTCGGTGAGCGCCGGGGCCAGCTCCTTCACCGGGTGCGGGAAGAGGAAAAGGCTCCCCCCGAACATCGCAAGCCTGATCGGTTTTCCCAGCTCCCTGAGCCTCTTCTTCGTTCCGTCTACGTCGATGTTCATCTGCTCCTTGTCGAAGGCGAAGTACTCGACCTGCAGGCCGTGCACCAGGCCCGCCGAGCCGCTGAAATCCTTCTTGCCGTGGGATATGTGCCCCCCGTTGGGAATCGGCAGCGCCATCATGGTGTCTCCCGGAGAGCTCAGCGCCGAGTAGAGGGCGAGGTTTGCGACCACGCCGGACGTCGGCCTGACGTCCACGAACTCCGCCCTGAACAGCTTCTTGCCGAGCTCGATGGCCTTGAGCTCGATCTGGTCGATGTAGGTGCAGCCAGCGTAGACCCTCTCGCCGGGCCAGCCCTCCGCGTATCTGTGGCCGAGGTCCGACGACAGCACCTCCCTGACACGCCTGGACGCCACGTTCTCGCTCGCAATCATCGGGAGGCTCTCAGCGAACCACTTCTCATGAGCAGCGACCTTCTTCACGACTGACTTGAAGTCCGTTTCGTATCGAGGCACGTGGCAAAATCGCCGCGGCGTAATTATACGTCTTCTCTCGGCGGGTTCTGTCAAGTTGACGGGCCTGTTCAGGGCTGTCAGCCTTCCGGGTGATTGGAGGCAATTGTCAGGCACGACTGGTGTTCTTGACCGTAGAACTATCAACCCCCCCAGACCAAGGCCGCGGCATGAAGCGCCTGGCATTGGTAGCCATCATTCTTGTTGTCATTGTCGCGTTCTTCTTCGTTCCCTTCGTACCCGAGTCCAGCATCACTCCCGCCGGCCCGCGGTCGGCGTTGATATCGCCATCATTCGAATTGTTTCAGTGTGGCGCCTTCACAGGTAGTGTTACGATCGAAGTGCCGAATGGAGCGACTGTAAGTGGCGAAGCGCCATTCTGGGTGGCATC
>DASPPF010000047.1:0-3640 GCA_035625575.1 Nitrososphaerales archaeon
GACCAGGGTGAGGAGGTTCCTGAGCCAGATGTCGCTCCTGCGCGTGGCGAGGTTGGCCAGAAGGCGGAGGAAGACCCTGATTGCGGCAATGAGAAGCACCGCGGTCACCACATACGAGAGTACGGCGTACTGGATGGAAAGCGTGGGCATCAGGTCGACGAACCCCGAGCCGGTGGCGGGGGCGACGGGAAGCGAAAGGACCCTCGGTATGTCGGCCCAGCTTCCCAGGCCCATGATCATCATCCTGATCGGATTCATGATTGGGCCGAGGAGAATGAACGCACCCGAGGAGACGAAACCGTAGAATCCCAGGGCCCACTTGATTGTCTGCCAGAGGACCCAGAGCCAGATGTTCAGCTTCTCGCTGGGAACGGCCTCGCCCTCTTCCGTGTACGGCCGCGTACGTCTGTACATGACCGTGAAGAGCTTCCAGAGGTCGCTCTTGCCTGGGCTGGGGTAGATCAGCAGGAGAGCGAAGAGGGCGCCGACTACGAACGTGTAGTCGGAGTAGAACGTTATTCCGAACCAGTTGAGACCAGCCTTGAGAGAGTAGACCGACTCGGCGATGGACCACTGGAGGATAATCCAGGCTGCCGCGAGGACCGCAACGACCCCGATGAGCACTACGACGAGTATCGAGAGCCGCTTGTTCAGCCGGACCTGCTCCTCCCCCTCGACGCCCATTCGGTGCGGACGGCTGCGGAGCCGCTATTTACGCCGCACTCTTCGAGCTGACAGAGGCAGGGCATATTCCCTGAGGATGAACTCTGCCACGTTCCTTCCGTACTTCAACTTGAGCGCCTTCGGGAGGAAACGGTACGCGCGAATCACCTTCCTGCATCTCGAGCCACCGCACCTGCACGCCATCTCGAAACCGGGCCAGTCGATGTCCGTGGAGTAGTCGAAGGTCAGCTCCTCGCCTGCCCTAACACTCCCTCTGGTGACAATCGACCGCCCGGAGACGACGCAGTTGGGTTCGCACGAGTGGTTGATGTACCACGCACTGCTGTTCTTTCTTGGCAGCACGTACCTGTCGTAGTCCACCTGGAACGTGTGGGGCCAGTATCGCTCGGGGATGTCCCAGATCCACCTCGGAGAGCCGAGAAACGTAGCTACTTTGGCGCCGGGCGGAATGCGAGACTTGGCGAACAGCCCCTTGCCCTTGGCACCGGCGTTACCTATTCTGACCGAGACGCGCGAAGCCTGCCTCACGATCCTGAGCTTCAGGGGCTGGAAGTCGAGGCAGATTGAGCTTCTGATTGCGCGGTCTGCCCTTCGCAAAGCCTCAGCAGTGCGTGCTTGGTCCCTGACCTGAAGTGCGACGCGTTCCACGGGCCCAGCACCTTGTAGGCGCCCCTGAAGGTCACGTCCCACTCGGCTTCTATTGCGTTCTCCTTCACGGTGGTCTTCTGTCTGCCCTTGAACGGCCCCTCGAAGTAGTCCAGGATGAAAGTCCTCTCGGCCTCGTCCACGGTGACCTCGGCCTTGCCCTTCCCGCCGAATGCGAAGACGACATCGGCCGTTATCTTACCGCCGGATTTCGTTGCTGTGAACTCTCTGGTGCCGTGCCAGTATGTCGGAATTGTCCGGAGGTTAGAGAGCCGGCTCCAGACTTGGGCTGGGTCTCCAGTGAATTCCTGTTTCTCTGTGAATTTCACGGGGCGCTAAAAGTACGGGCTGGCTTTATGCGTTCGTGGCGGTTGCGCATCCTGCATGAGCGCTCCTCTGTTCAGAACTTCCTGCCGAGCCAACTCACCAGCGGACCCCAGCAGCCCTTCGGGAAGACCGCGTGCCTCGCCCCGGGTATGACGAAGAACTCCTTGTCGTCGCAGTCGACTCCGTCGCAGAATTCCTTTGCTGCCTCGGCAGAAAAGAGCTCGTCGTGGTCTCCGACTCCCACCAGCAGCGGAATGGAGAGCCTACTGTCGAACTTGAGATTGGGCGAGTCTATTACGCCAGAGCGGAACATGCCCATGACCGCAAGCGCGCCGACGCCATACAGCGCCGTGTAGAACCTCGCAGAGTAGTTGAAATCGAAGAGGGGGTCGTCGAGCCCAATCTGACCGGTCCTGCGGTATTCTATCAGGGGAGTCCCGCGCAACAGCGCCACTCCGATCAGAGTCTTGACTAGGGCGCCAGTCTTCGGTCTTGGATAGACGCCGCTCCTGATCTTCCTCGCCGCGCTGAGCACGATCAGCCCGTCTACGTCCTGTGGACGGCTCTTCGCTGCCATCACCGCGGCAAGTGCGCCGAGGCTGTGCCCCAGCAATACGAGCTTGCGGCTCTTTGACTTGACAAGCGCGACCGTCTCAGAGAGGTCCTCTACCAGTCGCTCTCGGCTAGGATAGTCTCCCCGGGTTCCGTCAGAGAGCCCGTGGCCCCTGAGGTCCATCGCAAAGACGCCGAAGCCGGCCTCGGCGAACTCCTCCGCCATCATTGGTCCGTAGGGTCCGCCGTAGCCGGTTATCCCGTGGAAAATCAGAATGGAGGTCTTGAGTTCGGACCTTGGGTTCCATCGCCTGATGAAGAGTGTCTTGCCGTCGGATGTGCGGACGAGTTCGTGTGGCCCCGTGTAACTTGCCCTGAGACTCGCGACGTCGATGTTGGCCATATGATTCCTTGATCACGGCGCGATGAGGACGCCTGCGTACTTGTCGCGTAGCGGTTTCTTGTCGAGCTTGCCCGTGCTCGTCTTGGGCAGCGGCTCTCCACCGACCATGATCTTCTCAGGGAGCCAGAACTTCGCGATTTTCCCCTCGTCAACGAACCTGTCAAGGTGCTGTTTCAGCTCGGCCTCAGTCGCGCTCTTCCCGGCCTTGGTGCACACCACGGCGACGGGTCTCTCGCCCCACTTCTGGTCCTTCGCCCCGATTACTGCCGCTTCTAGGACTGCGGGGTGGCGCATCAGTAGGTCCTCGAGCAGCAGCGTGGATATCCATTCGCCGCCGCTCTTCACCACGTCCTTGAGTCTGTCCTTGATCATGATGATGCCCTTCTGATTCATTACGGCCAGGTCACCAGTGTGCAGCCACCCTCCGGTCCAGAGCGCTTCGCTCCGCTCCTTTTCCTTGTAGTACCCCTCTGTCATCCAGGGCGCGCGGGCGACGATCTCTCCGAGCGTCTTGCCGTCGCGAGGAACGTCCTTCATGCTCTGGTCGACGACCCTCATCTCGACAAGCGGGATTGGAAGCCCGGCTTGAAGCAACACGCTTTCCAGAAGCTCGTCCTGCGGCAAATCGTAGAGCTCGTCCTTGGGAGCCCCGAGGGTGAGCACCGGTCCCGTCTCGCTCATGCCGTAGCCGGCCATGACCGTCATGCCCAGCCTCCGCGCGGTAAGCGCGAGCTCCTTTGGCAGGGCCGCGCCGCCGATGACTACCTTCCAGCGGGACAGCGCCTCCCTGTACTGGCCCGCGTCTGGGTGGTTGAGGACGAGGTTGAGGACCGTCGGCACCATGTCAGAGGTTGTCACCTTCTCGCGCTGGAGATGTTCCAGGATGTTCTTGGGGTCGTACCTGCCCATGAGGACGACCTTCATCCCCCACATCCCTGCGAGGTAGGGGAAGCCCCAGCCGTGCACGTGGAAGAACGGGACGAGCGGCATGATGACGTCGGAGGAGTTCAGGTGGACCGGGCTGTCCGC
>DASPPF010000048.1:0-2885 GCA_035625575.1 Nitrososphaerales archaeon
CCACGTCTTCGGCCGAAGCCGCACCGGGGGGAGCGTAGGCCAGATTCACCGAGACCTCGGGCATCACCGAGACCAACGACTGCGACGACTCGAGCATCCTAACCGCTGCCGCAACCTGGTCGATTGCTCCCGCTGCATCGCGCTCCCTCTCGCCGTATTCCTTGACGCAGACATCGCACTGAGAGAGCGAGGGGTACACCCTCCTGTGCGCCTCACAGACACGGCCCCGTCCCAACATCCCCCTCCAGAGAGAGCCGAGCGTCTCGACGCCATAGACGGGGCTCCTCTTGACGTCCTCTGCGAGCAGGGTGGCGTTTCTGTCCGCCTCCTCGCGCTGAACCGACAGGCTCTCGAGGTCCGAGTAGGCCCTCTCCGGCTTGGAAGAGAGGTAGAGGCTGACGGAAGCCTGGGTCACGCCGAGCATCGATGATATCCTGCTCTGGGAGAGACCCTGGGAACGGAGCTCCCTGGCGACGAGCTGCCGCATGGCCGGAAGGAAGACCTGCACCATCAGCTCGTCCGGAGGCTGCATCGTATAAGCGACTTATTGACCCACTTATAAGCTCCCTCGCGAAACTCGGCGTGGCTCCAGCTTGGCCCAGCCTCTCGCCGCCCTCCGCTCCAGGTCTGTGCTGCTCGCCACCGTCGTTGTATTCGCAGCGCTGATAGCAGTCGGGACGATACTGTCGATTCCGCTCCCTCCGCCGCTGTACGAAGTCACCTGGGCGCCGGCGATATACATGGCGCTCAGCGCCATGGTCGATCCTGTCACGTCAGCCTCCGCGACCGGCATCGGCTCCTTCATCGGAGAGGCGTTCAACGTCGCCTACAAAGGAGGAGGCTCTCCGATCTATCCATTCGGAATGCTCTGGGCCCGGGTTCCTGAGGCATTCATAATCGGATGGGCGAGGACCAGAGGGCGAAGGACGCTGGTCCTGGCGATGGTGTGCGCGACCGCGTACGAGACTCTGGCGTTCTTCTTCTCAGACTGGCTCTTCTACGCATACGGACTCTTCCAGTACAGCGTCCCGGCCGGCACGACTCCCCTCGCCCTGGCGGCCTACGACTTCGGGACTCTGGCGGACCTCGTCTACATCCCGGTGGCCCTGCTATTAATCAAGGCAGCTCGGCCCGCTTTCAAGAGGCTCGGGTTCGGTTGACCCTGACGACCGGGAAGCTCGACCGCCAGACGATGGCGAGGGTGGTCTTCCCCAGCACGGGCAGGCCGTCGCGCAGGGTGCTGCTCGGGCCCGGGAGGGGTCTGGACAACGCCGTCGTGTCCGTCGGCGGGGCCAGGAGGATGCTGATGACAACGGACCCGGTCTCCATTGTCCCGAGCCTTGGAATGAAGGCCTCAGCCTGGCTGAGCGTGCACCTGATCGCTTCCGACTACACGACGTCCGGACTGAAGCCCGAGTTCGCGACATTCACCTACAACCTGCCTCGCGAGCTGCGGCTGTCGGACGCAGAGGACTACCTGAGGTCTGTGGGAAGGGAGTGCGCAAGACTGGGCGTGACGGTCGTGGCTGGCCACACGGGAAGCTACCCCGGCGGCGGCTTCACGGTCGTGGGCGGAGGGACCATGTTCGGATTCTGCTACGAAGGGGATTACGTCGACCCGACCATGGCTCTGCCGGGAGACGCGATCCTGATGACGAAGGGCGCGGCCATCGAGGCTGCCACGATGCTGGCCCGGTCATTCCCAGAGTACGTCGGGCGGACGGCCGGGCGTGCTGCGTACGGCAGGGCGCGGCGCAGGCTGAGGGAGTGCTCGACCGTGAAGGACGCCCTGACAGCGAGCTCGCTGGGGCTCGGCCCCGGCGGAGTCACTTCGATGCACGACGCAACAGAAGGCGGAGTCCTGGGAGGTCTGGAGGAGATGGCAGACGCCTCCAAGACCGCATTCGTGGTCGAACTGCCCAGGGTCCACGTGGCAACAGATTGCCTGGCGATATGCAGGGCGTTCAAAATCAACCCCCTGACAACGGTCAGCGAGGGGTCGCTCTTGCTGACGTGCAACGCAGCCCGGGTGGAGGAGCTTCAGGCCAAGCTGGTTCGGAGAGGGATTCCGGCCCACCAGATCGGTAGCGTCAGGAAGGGAAGAGGGCTGTGGGTCAAGGGAGCGGAGGGCAGCGAGCAACGCGCGGCGGCCGCGGCGGACAGGTACTGGGCGGCCTACGAGCGGAGCGTCAGAGCGGGCCTGATGTGAAGCCAGCCCCGGCCTGGAAAGCTCAATTAGGTTGGGCGGAGGACGCTCCCCATGCAGAAGGCCAAGCTGCCGACGGTCGAGGAGCTGTCCGCCAAGATCAACAACACCCTGGTCGCTCCTGAGACGACGCTCGAGGACCTCACGCGGTTCGTGCTCGAGTCCGGGCACTACGGCTTCGGAGCGGTTGTGATCCAGGGCTGCTGGACAAGGGAGGTCAAGGAGCTCCTGAGAGGGTCCGCCATGCAGGTCTCAGTCGGAGTGGGCTACCCGATGGGAGGGGAGACGCTCGAGTCCAAGACCACAGAAATCAGGCAGACCGCGGCGCTGGGTGCCGACATGTTCGATGTCATGCCCAACATCGGGTTCCTGAAGTCCGGCATGGACCGGCAGTTCAAGGACGAAATCGCGAGCATGGTGCGCGCCGCGTCGGGCAGACCCGTGAGGGTGATGCTGGAGTACTCCGTACTGAACCCGGAGGAGAAGGTGAGGGCCGCGGTCCTGAGCGAGGAGGCGGGGGTCGCGGGGGTGAAGAACTCGAGCGGCTGGGGCAGGGGAGGCCCGGCGACTGTTGAAGACATCAAGATCCTGAGGAAGTCGGTCAGCCCGAAGGTCTACGTGAAGGCTTCGGGAGGAATAAGGAACCTCGACACGGCCCTGAGCCTCGTCGACGCGGGAG
>DASPPF010000049.1:0-7487 GCA_035625575.1 Nitrososphaerales archaeon
ATAGCCGGCGAGCAGGCTCTTCGTGACGTGGTCCGGCTGATGGACAGCGGAGCCGACATCGCAGAGGCCCGCAGGGCACTCAGATCGGAGCCGGACTACGGGGAGGTCATGGCGAAGCTGAAGGGGGCGCGCAGGCTCAAGATCTACAGGCTGGGGGCCTGGGTGGTCTGCACCACACTCGTCGGCTCGTTCCAGGCCCACGTAGCCCGCTCCGTGCTTTTCCTCGGGGCAGACGTCTCGATGGCCGGAGGCGTCTCGGAGGGCGAGACGAGGGTCAGCCTCAGGGCCAGCCAGAGGTTCTTCGAGAGCACCGGGGTCAGGCTCGGAGTGGACGTCGCGGAGCAGGTTGCTGCCGAGCTGGGCGGGCACGGGGGAGGGCACGCGACCGCGGCCTCGTTCGAATGCGGCGCCGGGGAGGAGGATGCGGTCGCCGGCGCCCTGAAGAGGCTGAGCATCCTGCTCGGGACAGAGACCCAAGAAATCAGCTGACGTCTAAGAGTAGGTCTTCGAGATCGCGCTGCCGAGGAAGCCGTCGAAGGCGAGCTTCAGCCAGGGCGTGTACGCGCTCGGAGTCTTCTTGAGGTCGCTTCCGAGCTCCTTCACCGTTGACCACCGGACCGCCATGATCTCGTCCGGGTTGGGCTTCACTCTTCCGTCGAAGTCAGCAACGATCAGCTTGCAGAACTCGTTCTCAGCGTACTTCCCCTGCGGGGCGAAGTAGACGAACGAGCAGACCTCTCTGGCCTGCCCGAAGGTCGCTCCCAGCTCCTGAATCCCCTTCCTCTTCGCCGCCTGCTCGTAGCTCTCTCCGGGGTAGACGTGGCTGGTGAACGAGACGTCCCAGGCGCCCGGCCAGAGCGTCTTGAGCCTGCTCCTCTGCTGGAGGAGGAGCTTGCCGTCGTGGAACAGGAAGACCACGTACGCCCGATGCCTCTTTCCCCGCCCCAGGTGGCAGTTCTCCCTGGTGTCGGTCCCGAGCTCCTTGTCGTTTTCATCTACCAGAACGAGGATTTCATGCTCGGCCAAGAACCGACTTCGCGCAATGCCGATTTCTAGATAAGTGATTCGCTTGGGCGAAATCTCGACGAATCCCAGAGTCCGGCGCACAGAGGAACAGTTTAGTAATCCAGTCTCGGCCCATTTTCGCAGAAATGAAAGCGGCGCTTTTGACAGAAGTCAGGAAAATCGAGATGACGGAAATGCCGCAGCCCACGCCGGGACCGACCGATGTCCTTGTCAAGGTGATGGCGTGTGGTCTGTGCCCCAACGACCTCAGAATGTACTCCGGGATGGCCAGCTGGACGAAGCTCCCGACTACGCTAGGGCACGAGCCGGCTGGAGTGGTTACTGCCGTTGGGGAGAAGGTGAGATCGTTCAAGGCTGGAGACAAAGTGGCGGGGGAGCAGAGTCTCCGCTGCGGATACTGCAAGCCGTGCGTGGAGGGCAGAGAGAACCTGTGCTTGAACAGGAAGTCAACGAGCAACGGCGCCCTGGCAGAGTACGTGCTGATGAAGGAGCAGTACGTCAACAAGTTCACAAACGCCACGTTCGACGAAGAGGCATTCACAGAGCCGCTCTCCTGCGTCATCAACGGTGAGAAGAACTCGAGGGTCAGACTCGGCGACACAGTCGCAATCGTCGGCTCTGGACAGATAGGCCTCATGCACATGCAGGTGGCAAGACTCACGGGCGCAAGGACAATAGTGATCGACCTGAAGGCCGATAGGCTGGAGTTCGCGGCGAAGCTTGGAGCAGACTACGTCATCGACTCGTCGAAGACCGACCCCGTGACCAAGGTCAAGGAGCTGACGGGCGGCGACATGGCGGACAGGGTGGTGGTCGCGATAGGCAACAGCGCCGCGATAGAGACGGGTATTCAGCTTGCGGGGAAGATGGGGTCGGTGAACGTGTTCGCCTCCACAAACCCTCCGACGAAGATATCCGTCGATCCAAACCTAATCCATCACAACGAGGTGTCCCTCATCGGAAGCTACGACAAGACGGCCGCGGACCTCAGGTTGGCGACCAGGTTGATAGACCAACACAGGATCGACGTGAAGTCCATGATTACGCACACCTTCGACCTAGAGCACACGGGAGAGGCGCTTCAGACCCTCGAGAAGGGAGCCGGGGTGAAGATCGTGGTGCGGCCAAACAACGCCTGACCGACCCGGGTTCTTTTCGCTCCTGTCGATTCCGGGTGCTGGATTCGGCGATGCGTGCCAACTCTTTTAATCTCGACAACTGCGGTGAAGCCCATGCCACTCATTCAAGCGTCTGACATCGTTGCCGAGTACCTGGCGAAGGAAGGCGTTCCCTACGCCGTCGGGCTGCCCGGCCACACGATCAACACCGTGGTTGATTCCTTGGGCGGGAAGGGAATCAAGATGATTCAGGCTAAGAACGAGGAAAGCGCCTGCCACATCGCAGACGGCTACTTCAGAGCTTCCGGCAGACCCATAGTCGCCTTTGCGACCGGCGGAGCCGGGGCGACCAACACGCTCCTCGGCCTCGCAACCGCGTGGGTCGACTCGTCTGCTTTCATTCTTCTCACCGGCGAAGTCTCTTCCTACTTCTACGGGTACGGAACCTTCCAGGCCACGGAGAGGGCAGCGATAGGAGACTTCAATTCTATCGTCAGACCCGTGACAAAGGGAACATGGAGCGTTAGCAGGGCGGACATAATCCCGGAGGTGATGGCGAGAGCCTACAAGCTGTGCACAAACGGAAGGCCGGGTCCGGTCCATGTCAGCATACCCATGGACGTGGCCGTCCAGAAAGTCGATGTGGAGGTTCCGGAACCAGGGAGGTTCAGACCGCAGGGGAGATTGCGCTGCGATGAGGAAACGCTCGCGAATGCCTCGAATCTCATTCTGGGAGCGAACAGCCCAGTGATACTTTCGGGAGGCGGAGTCACTCAGTCCGGTGCAACGGACCAGTTGGTGGAGTACGCTGAGTATCTGGGCATACCAGTGGTCAGCACGGAGCTTGGGATGGGCAAGGGATCCTTTCCCGAGGACCACGAGCTCTACGGATTCTACACCGGGTCTCCGGGTTCGTCCGTGGGGAACATTCTCACGAAGAACGCGGACGTGATTCTCTCCCTGGGATGCAGGTTCACAGACTTCACCTCTGCCTCCTACAAACGCGGCGAGTCTTTCACCATACCTCCCACCAAGTTGATTCAGGTGGACATCGACCCCGGAGAGATAGGCAAGAACTTCCCAGTAGTGATCGGAGTGCAGGCCGACGCGAAGGCGTTTCTGCAGGACCTTCTCGCCCACGCGAAGAAGAGCACCCAGCGGCGAGACTACAAGAAGACCGAGAGCTTCAAGCGGCTTCAGAGGCTGAAGGGCGAATGGTGGGAGGACATGAAGGACATCACGGCGGAGCCGACCCTCACCATGGGCTCCCTGGTCACGGAGTTGAGAGAAGCCCTCGACAGGAAGACCATTGTGGTCGAGAGCACCTCCTACTCGATTTCGGTCGTCACCCAGGCGTTCCCTGTCTACGAGCCGAGGTCTCACATCGCGTCGGGCGGTTTCGGACCTATGGGCTTCGGATTCCCGGCGGCCATCGGGGCCAAGCTAGCCAGACCAGACAGAAACGTCGTGGACGTCGACGGAGACGGCGCGTTCCTGTTTAGAGTGGGAGAGCTGGCGACCTGCGTCCAGTACGACATTCCGGTTGTGGTGGTGGTGTGCAACAACAGGGGCTTCATCTCGGTGAAGGACGGGATGGTGCACAC
Organism: Nitrososphaerales archaeon; assembly: GCA_035625575.1. GTDB lineage: Archaea > Thermoproteota > Nitrososphaeria > Nitrososphaerales > Gagatemarchaeaceae > DASPPF01. The sequence goes on from DASPPF010000049.1 coordinate 3,749, forward strand.
CTACAAGAGGGCAACGGTAGTAGACTTCGAGAGGCCCAACGGGGAGCTCTACTCGCCGGACTACGCGAAGATGGCCGAGTCCTTTGACTGTTACGGCACCACCGTCACCAAGCGGTCAGAGGTGAAGGATGCGGTCAAGCGGGCGCTTGCCTCTGGAAAGCCGGCGGTGATAGACGCGGTGATAGCAAGGGATTTCCCGAAGACGGGCTCCAAGTTCTACAGCTCTTGGCACGGCCTGAGCTTCGACCAGAGGAAGCCCTGACAGGAGCATCGAAGAAGCCTTCCCAGCGGTGGCTCCGTCTCCTTTCGGGATATAGTATATATCACGACCGAAGGTCGTTCAGGTCGCGATGGGTTCGGCCATATCGCTGAAAGGGTTGACCGTAACCTATCCGCAGACCGTCGTCCCTGCGCTCGACCACATCGACCTCGACATCTCGAAAGGGGAGAGGGTCGGAATAATCGGGAAGTCTGGGTCCGGAAAGTCGACCATGCTGAAGTGCCTGAACGGCATAGTCCCCCAGATAGTCCCCGCAGACATGAAGGGAGCCATACTGGTGGACGGGGTCAGCACCGAGAACATGCTCCCCAACGAGTTAGCGTCCAAGGTGGGCCTCGTCTTCGAGGACCCAGAAACGCAGATTGTGGCTCCGACCGTGTCAGAGGACATCACGTTCGGGCCGATAAACCTGGGGCTGCCGAGGGAGGAGGTTCTCAAGAGGCTCGACTATGGGCTCGAGGTCTCCAGGCTGAGGGACGCCGCGAAGCGAAGCCCCACGATGCTCTCCGGAGGGCAGAAACAGTCGTTGGTCGTTGGCGGGATTCTGGCGATGTATCCTACCGTGCTCGCCCTCGACGAGCCGCTCACCGGCCTGGACCCCACGGGCAAGGAGAGGGTGGTGAGGATTCTGAAGGAGTACACGCAGAGGAACGCCGATTCCACTCTGGTGATAAGCGAGGGAGGAACCAACATCGACTACCTGATCGACCTGGTCGACAGGCTAGTCGCGATTCATAATGGGAAGGTGGTACACGACGGCACAGTCGACGAGGTGTTGTCAAACAGGAAGCTCTTCGACAGTGAGGTGGTGAGCCCACCCCAGCTGGTCGAGATAAGCAACAGGCTGGGGCTTCCTAGCCTCCCTCGGACTGTGGACGACGCAGTGCCGCTCGTGAAGTCCATGGTCCAGAAGCGCAAGCGCGCGGACGCGGTTGCGACGCCGAGCGCGACGACCGAGAGTCGGCGGCCGATCATAGAAGTGAAGAATCTCCATCACGTGTATCCCCCCAACGTGAACGCCCTCGACGGGGTCAGCATCAACATCTACGACGGAGAGTTCCTCGCCCTGATCGGCCAGAATGGTTCCGGGAAGACTACCCTGGCTTACCATCTCGCGGGCCTCCTGAAGGCGACGAAGGGCTTCAACAGTCACATACTGATCGACGGCAAGAGCATCGACGCGATGCCGGTGGCCGAGCTGAGAAAGTACGTCGGCTACGTGTTCCAGAACCCGCGCGACCAGTTCTTCGCCCAAACGGTGCACGAGGAGATCGCCTACAGTCTCGTCATGAGGGGAACTCCAAGGGAGCAGGCTCTAGAAGAGGCGCGAAAGTTTGCCGAGACCTATCACTTCAACAACCTCCTGGAGGCAAGCGTCCCGCAGCTGTCGAGAGCCGAGGCATCGGTGGTCGCCATGTTCGCCATCGCAATCGCCAAACCTCGAGTGATGATAGTGGACGAGCCAGCCGGAGGTGCCGACGAGTTCGAGTCCAGGAGGCTGTACACAGACCTCAGGAACCTCAAGGCGAGCGGGATGACGATAGTCGTCATCACCCACGACATGAAGAGGACCCTGGAGTTCGCGGAGAGGGTGGTGGTGATGAACAATGGGAGGATACTGATCGAGGGCGACCCATTCTCTGTGTTCAGGGAGAGGGAGACGCTCTCCCAGGCGTGGATCAAGCCGCCCGTGCTCTCCGAGCTCGAGGCGAAGCTCCAGAGCGAGACGGGGATAGTGGTGAACGCAAGGACGGCAACGGAACTCCGCACGATGCTCACGGGTGATGCGTCATAGCAGTAACTTTCATGCAGTACGAGGAGAAGGCGACTCCGATACACAGGCTCAACACGACGACGAAGGTCACGATATTCCTCGGTACTGTCATTCTCGCGAGCATCTGGTGGGACATCAGGTTCCTTGCCCTGCTCCTGATCATCGAGATACCCATCTTTGCGATAGGGAAGGTACCAGTCGGCTGGCTCAAGGGAATGGGTGTCGTCTTCATCGTCAGCCTGCTCGCGTTTGTCCCGACGGCGCTGCTGACGACAAACCCACTGTCATTCCACGTCCTCCCCGCGTCCTTCACCTCGACGCCTGTCTGGGTCTGGGTCTCGGCAGCGAAGAGCCCGACGCACGCCATGATTGGGTTCACATTCGGCAACCTCTACTGGCTGGGCGCCCTCGAGCTGAGGCTGCTCATCGTCCTCCTGGCCGCGGTCTCGTTTGTGTACACGACCTCGTCGAGCGACCTCGTGCAGTGGCTGCTCAGGAGGGGGATCCCCTACACAATCGGATACGTGGCGATGATCGTGATGAGGTTCATACCCATCCTCATTCAGGACTCGACCAAGGTCATCTGGGCGCAGAAGTTGAGGGGCTGGGACATCAAGTCAAGGAATCCGGCTCACGTCGTTGCCCAAGTCAAGCCCATCGCCATTCCGCTCACTGCCAGGATTCTGAGATTGATAGACGACACAGAGCAGAGCGCGGCCTCCAGGGCTTTCGGCCACAGCAAGGGCACAGCCATCATAATAGAGAAAGTCACCGGAAAGGACTACGCAATTGCGGGATCGGCTGCGGTTCTTGCTGTGCTGGGTGTCATTGGGCTCGTGTTCTTCAACGTCGGAGTGATTTGAGAGAGCAAGCGACGGTTTGCTCCGATACAAACTATTAATATCGTCTGACTGGTCCGGGAGCTGAAACGTCTTGATGTTGGGTAAGGAACTGCGGAAGAGGCGCGTCCTGCGCGAAGACGGCAGGACGCTGATTGTCGCGATGGACCACGGAATGTTCGGCAACTCCATGCCGGGTCTCGAAGACCCGTCCAGAATCATCAGGGAGATAATCGCCGGTGGTGCGGACGCGCTGATGACAACGAAGGGTATCATCGAGAAATACCAGAACCTGATCGCTGGGAACCTCGGAGTGGTCTGGACCACGCCCAACGAGGTGGGATACGCGAAGCCGGCTTCGAGGATGGGCGTCGACGCCATCAAGCTCACCTACTTCGTCAAGGTCAAGGAAATCCAGCGCATAAAGGAGCTTTCGCAAATCTCTGACGAGTGTGAAGAGTGGGAGGTGCCTCTGCTGGTTGAGATGGTGCCGATCAAGGGAGACGGGCCCGATGCATTCGCTTCTTCGAACGACCCCGAGGAACTGAAGGTGGTCACGAGGTGCGTCTCAGAGCAGGGCGGCGACATGGTGAAGACGAGCTACAGCGGAGACCCGACGAGCTTCAGGGATGTTGTCAAGCAGTCGCTGGTACCGGTCATAATCCTGGGCGGACCGAAGATGAAGACCGACGCTGACATCCTCCAAGTGGTGAAGGACTCGGTCTCTGCTGGAGGGTCCGGAGTCGCCTTCGGCAGGAACATCCTGTTGCACCAGAACCCGAGGGGCATGGTCCGCGCCGTTTCTCAGATACTTCACGAGAACGCGAGCGTCGACGAAGCGCTGAA
>DASPPF010000050.1:0-2438 GCA_035625575.1 Nitrososphaerales archaeon
CCCCAACGGCGGGATGCCTCGCGATTCTCCCAATTTTAATTTTCTTGCCTCATGAAAGCCTTCTGGTAGGCGGGAACGAATCCTCGCTTGGAGTAGAAGGCCTCCGCCCCGTCTGACGTCAGCGTCTGCAGGATTAGGCGCCTGCCCTCCGAGGAGGCGATTTCGCCAGCCTGAGCCATCAGTGCACCAGCGACCCCCTGACGTCTGAACTTGGGGACGGTTCCCACGCAGTAGACTCCGGCCACGCGTCGCGTCCTGAAGACGGCCAGCACGCCGGCCACGGAGCCGTTCAGCTTGGCTTCCAGAAGTGTCGCGGCCCTGTTTCTCACGAGGCGACCCACGACCTCGGTGACAGCAGGCATCAGCGTCTCGTCGCCGTAGAAAGAGAGTAGGTAGGCGCGTGACCATTCCTTGGCCGATTCAGAAGAGACTCTCTTGATTCTCGCCCCTCCTTCAGCTGGCTCGAGCCGGCGGGCCGAGACCATCACGGTCATCGACTCCGACGTCTGGTAGCCGGAACGAACGAGCTTGCTTCTCGCTGAGGCGCAGCCCTCGTTCACAGTGAGGACGGAGGGTAGGCCGAGCCTGCGGAACCTCTTCTCTGCCTCTTCTCTGTAGGTCGAGACCGCGTTGCAGTCGACGAAGCAGGCCCTGTTGAAGAATGCTTCCTGGAAATCGCGGGAGGTCATCACGTAGGCGTTCTTGCCGAGCATCCCAATCCTCACCCAGTTGGACCACCACTTCAGTTCGTTCAGCTCAAGGTCCAGCCTGCTAGGATTGGCCAATCAAGCTCACTCCCAACACGTTCAGCGCCGATGCTGCGCTGGATAGCGCCGCGGCCCTCTCTCCCGCGTCCCGCAATCTGGCTGCGGCTCTCAGGGCGCGTTCGATGGAATCGATGGCCCGGGGTGTGTCCATGTCGTCGTTCATGGCAGCTTCGAAGGATGGTAGCTCGTTCGGCTCGAGGGTGTAGGGTTCCGAGCCGCTGGCGATCTCGCGCGCGGTCCGCACCATCTCTCTCAGGCGTCTCGCCGAAGCGTCGATTCCCTTCAGGTCCATGTCCCTCCTATAGTGGGTGCCGAGGAGGAAGAAGCGGAGCTCGTCGACGGAGTATCTCTCCAAGGCATCTCTGACGCTCACCACGTTGCCCAGCGACTTCGACATCTTGCGGCCCCGCATGTTGACGTGGTGGGTGTGGACCCAGTACTTCACCATTGGACGAACGCCGGTGAGTGATTCGCCCTGAGCTATCTCTGCCTCGTGGTGCGGGTAGACCAGCTCGTAGGCTCCGCCGTGGATGTCGTACTGCGGCCCCAGAAGCGTGAGTGTGACCGCGGTGTCCTGAATGTGCCAACCCGGAGAGCCGAGCCCCCACGGGCTCTTCCACATGCCCTCGAGCAGAACCTCCGGGCGCCACACGGCGAAGTCTGAGAGGTGCCTTTTGCTGAGCGAGAGCTCCAGAGGGTGGAGCGACAGCTCTTGCCTCGACTGGTGCGAAAGCCTCCCAAAGGCTCGAAACTTCGAGGTGTCGAAGTACACCCAGCCGTCTGCGACGTAGGCCTTGCCTTCCTCGATGAGGCTAGCCACCTGTCCGATCATCGTCTTGACGTGGCCGGAGACTGGCTCGAATCGCGAGACGGACGTGCACTTCAGGGCCGCCATGTCATCGAGGAACGCGTTCGTGTATCGCCGCGCGAACGCCACGGGATTCTCCCCCGAGGCTGCCGCCGCTTCCGTGATTCTCTCGTCGAAGTCGGTCACGTTCATCAAGTAGTTCACCCGGTAACCGAGACGGGTCAGGTACCTCGCCAGCACGTCGTAGAAGACGTTGGTCCTCGCATGGCCGAGATGAATGAGGGACTGGACCGTGGGTCCGCACACGAACATGCTCACCTTGCCCGGAACCAGCGGCGCGAACAGTTCCTTCCTGCCTGACATGGTGTTGAAGAGCCGAAGCGAGCCTGACATCGGGAAGGGCCGTTTGCGCGACTTGAGCTATGGTATTAGGTTTTTGAATAGAACCCCTGGTTGCTTGCGCGTTTGTTCTACGAGCGGCGCATCGGGGGGCTCGCGGCCCTGGTGAGGGAGGCAGAGACGATGGATTCGGATGCCGGAATCAGGGTTGCTGGCAGATTCGCCGGGCGCAGGTGCTACGCCTTCGTGACGAGGTTTGGAAGTCGGTACACCGTGATGGTGTACGAAAGGAAGGCCGGGAGCGGAGGCGGACTCGGCAGGAGATTGGCCTCGGAGGAGCTGGAAAGCGCAGAGGGGCTGAAGGCGTTGTTCCGGAAGATTGCCCCGGGTAAGATTGAGGCCTTCGCATACTGAAGGCGATGGGACGATCCGGCGCATGATTAATTAGCAAGGGCGCGGGGCGCCAAGGTAACTCTTGCCCAAGCCGAAGTCTGTACACGTGGTGTACGCGAACTGGTGTCCCC
>DASPPF010000051.1:0-2613 GCA_035625575.1 Nitrososphaerales archaeon
TGCTCCATCAAGTAGGCCTCTAGGGCGACGTACCGCTGGTTGAACCTCTTGTCGTCGATGTTCCACTCTGTGAAAGTCTTGAAGTAGACTCCGAGTTCGACTTCCTTGACCAGCTCCTCAAGCGTCCAGTCGCCCGGTTCGACGAAGGTGTTGGACATCCGGATTATAGGCTCCCTGTCGAAGCCGGAACTCCTGGAGGCGCCGTTGCTCGTGGTGCCGAACTCGACCGCGGTGGACCTGTTCTGGAGGAACTCGTTGATCACACCCTCCTTGATCAACCTCCTCTTCTTGCCCACCACTCCCTCGTCGTCGACCGGCGTGTACCCGCTCGAATGAAGGAGGGTGGGGTCGTCGCTTATGTTCGCCTCCTGGCTCCCGACCTTTGTCCCAAGGCTGTCAGCCTTCAGGTACGACTCCCCGGCCTGGGCCCCTTCCCGTCCGAGTATCCTGTCGGCCTCCTGCGGGTGCCCCACAGACTCGTGGGCCGCTATTCCGGAGAGCTCGGGACTGAGTATCACGTCAATGGTTTCCGTCGGCGGTTTCGCAGAGGTCTTCAGCACCCTGCCCATCACCTTCGCCTCTTCCTCCACTCTGTCGACCAACCCTATTCTCTTGACCACCTCTAGCCCTCCACTCTCGCCCTCCTGAATGAACCGCTGTGCCACTTCGCCTCCTTCGACCCCGGTGATGGAGCCAAAGAAGCCAACCCTCGGGAGCCTGCTCTGCACCCTGGCGCCGTCGCTGTTCTCGTAGAACTTTTCTTCGACCTCGGCGCCGAGGCCGAGGAATCTGCCCGGCAGCGCGACTCCTGCCCTGCCGTCGGCGATCCTGGATTCGATGTCCTGCAGCACGCCGCGGAGCCACTTCGCGTCCGCGTTCTCGACCTTCACCTTCTCGGGTGCCGCCCACCTCTGTCTCGCAGGCTTCGAGTTGTCGAAGGCTATCGGCCTCTCCAGGATGACAGAGGACGACCTGGCCATTCTGACCGACTTGAGGACCAGCTCTCTCACGGACTTCCTGTCAAGAGCATTTGTGGCCGCGAAGCCGAGCGCTCCCTTCACAAGAACCCTTAGGCCTAGTCCGTACCCTTCCGCGAAAATCGACGGCTGGGGCTCGCCATTCTTCAGGATGAAGTCCCTGCCCCTGGATGACTGGATCCTCGCTTCCGCGTAGGAGGCTCCCGCCGACCTAGCCTGTCTCACCGCGTACCCGGCGAGGTCCTTGGCCTCCTCTAGCTTCAACCGTCGGCATCTCGAATCTAGGATATTTCTGTCTTAGGCCTCGCGGTCCCATCAAGCCCCCGGGCTTCGCTGTGCACGGAACCGGGCATCCGTCTGCGCGACAGGGGCCCCAGGTCGTCGCCTGGGCTGGAAGTGATGGTCGCGTTTGTTGTCACGCTCGAGATGCCCGCCTCTTCCTCCGGCAGGTGGCAGCCGGCGGCTTGGTACCGCCTCGAAGGTACTTCCGATGCGGTGAACTGTGGACCGTCATCGATTCCTAGGACCGATCGTGGCAAGCAGCGCTTTGGCGGTACCTAAAGGCCGCGGAGCTCGCTAACCATCCCTCTGATTACATCGAAGCCGGCGTCCCAGAAGGCCGCGGACTCGATGTCCACTCCCACCTCGGCGAGAATATCCTTCGGGCTCTCCGAGCCCCCGTGGGAGAGGAGCCTCATGTAGCTCGGAACGAAGTCCTTCCCCTCCTTCCGATATCGTTGGTAGAGGGCGAGCGTCAGCAGGTTCCCGAAGGCGTAGGCGTAGCAGTAGAATGGCGTGTGATATATGTGCGGAATGGCGACCCACTCCCACCTGAACTCCTCGGGGACCTCGATGCCCTTCCCGAACTGCCGTCTGAGGTTCCTCAGGTAGATTGCGCCGAGGTCGTCCACCGTTGCGCCGTGGTCCACTGCCTCATGGGCTTCGATTTCGAAGATGACGAAGTGCGCCTGGCGGCCGATGGTTCCGTACATGCCGGATATCTTGTCGAGGAGGACCGCTCTCTTCACTTCTCTGTCTCTCTCCTTGCCCATCATGTCGTCGAAGAGGATCATCTCGCCGAAGACCGACGCGGTCTCGGCCAGTACGAGCGTCGGCTGGAACGTTAGCAGGTTGTGGCTCGAGGCAAGCTGACTGTGGATTGCGTGGCCCGATTCGTGGGCCACCGTGTACACGTCTCTGGGTGACCCCGCGAAGTTGAGCATGATGTACGGGACCATCCGAGGTGTCACGCTCATGCAGTACGCGCCCGAGCGCTTGCCGATGCGCGGGTAGGCGTCCACGTGCCCTTCTTCGAAGGTCCTCCTGAACAGCGACGCAAAGCGGTGGTCGAATGACTCGAAGGCCCTTCCCACCTGGTCGACCCCTTCCTCGAAGCTCACCCTCCTTTCCTTCCTGGATAGTGGCGCGTAGATGTGATAGCGGCTCATCCGCCTAGAGCCGAGCAACTTCGCCTTCAGGGCGAAGAAGTCCTGGAACACGCTCGCGTTCTTCTTGCATTCCGCCAGCAGAGTGCCCACGGCCTCTTCGGTCACCTCGTTCTCGACGTTCCTGGCGGATATGGGTGAATGGTAGCCCCTCATTTTCACATACTCGTTCCTCCAGTCCCTGACGACCG
>DASPPF010000052.1:0-9687 GCA_035625575.1 Nitrososphaerales archaeon
CTGCTTGGTGAGCATCTGGACCTGCCCGCGGGCCCTCGCGTGGATCTTGTCGGCGACCATGTGGTGGAGCTTCTGGTAGTACACCACCCCGACGAAGACGTCGGTGGCGAACTTCTTGCCCGTCTTGCCGTCGTACATCACCTCCCTACCGGTGGCTTCGAAGCCCTTGCCCCGCAGGATCCTCTCGAGCTCCTCGATGCTCTCTCCGGCGAAGGCGGAGCCGTCGACCGAGGTTCCCCTGAGGGCGCCGGCCTTGCCCGCTATCGATTCGATGAACTGGCCGACGGTCATCCTCGACGGGAACGCGTGCGGGTTGATTATGACGTCCGGGACGATGCCGTCTGCCGTGTACGGCATGTCCTCCTGTGGGACGACGAGCCCGACGACGCCCTTCTGCCCATGTCTTGATGCGAACTTGTCTCCTATCTCTGGCACGCGCATGTCCCTGACCCTGACCTTGAACATCCTGCCGCCCTCCACGTTCTCCGTCATGAAGACGGAGTCGACGACCCCCGACTCGGACGGCCGGACGGCGACGGAGGTGTCCCTCCTGTAGGGTCCCTTGATCTCGAACTCCTTGTACTCCTCCATGAACCTGGGCGGGCTCGTCCTCCCGATGACGACGTCCCCTCCAGACACCTGGGCCTCGTGGGAGACCACCCCGTCTCCCTCCAGCAGCCTGTAGAACTTCTCTCCCCTGTAGCCTCTGATGTTGGACTCGGCGGAAGGGACCTCGAACGTGTCCCTCATCCCTCCGAGGTACTGCTTGGCCTCACCCTCGTAGAGCCTGTAGAAGAAGGACCGTGCGAGCCCGCGTTCGATGCTCGACTTGTTCATGATTATCGCGTCCTCTATGTTGTAGCCCTCGAAGGAGAGGACGGCGACCACGCAGTTCTGGCCGAGTGGCCGCTCGTCGATTTTCAGGAGGTCGAGCGTCCTGGTTCTCACGACAGGCGCCTGGGGGCTCACGAGCAGGTGCTGCCTGACATGGGGAGAGATTGGGTAGGTCGGAGAAGAGAAGCCAAGGCTCTGCTTCGCCATTGCAGACTCGTAGGTGTTCCTGGGCGACTGGTTGTGCTCCGGGTATGGGATGACGGAGGCCGCGATGCCGAACATCGCCGCAGGGAAGAGCTCGATGTGGGTGTGCTTGGCGGTCGCCTCCTCGGCGTCCATGCAGACGAGGCAGTTCTCCTCCTCGTTCGCGTCGATCAGCTCGATGACGCCCTGCTCCACCAAGTCCCTCCAAGACAGCTGGCCCGACGAGACCTTCTCGATGAGCTCGGGCGTCAACAGGGACCTTCCGTTCTCCGCGACTATCAGGGGCCTCAGGACCCTGCCGGAGCTCAGGCTGATGTAGAGTCTGGGGTAGGCCTTCTCGTTGATCGGCGGCACGAAGAGGACGCTGGCGCCCGGGTTGATCTGACCCTCCCTCCTTAACTTCCTGAACGCCTTCGCGAGCCTCTCGCCGTCGTCCACGTATCCGAGGAACCTGCCGTCCATGAATATCCTGCAGCCGCCGACCTGCAGCTTCTGCTCTGCGTCCCTGATCGGCTTGGCGCCCAGCTCCCAGAGCCTCTCCTCCACTTCGGTCGACGGTACCCCGACCGAGATTATCGCGGAGAGCGCCAGATTCTTGACTAGGCCGCAGTTGACTCCCTCGGGAGTCTCCGACGGACATATCCTTCCGAAGTGGGTTGCGTGGAGGTCCCTCGCCTCGAAGTTGGGCTGGCTCCTGGAGAGCGGCGATTGGACGCGTCTCAAGTGGCTCAGGGTGCTGAGATAGTTGGTCCTGTCCAGCAGCTGGGTCACTCCGACCTTCCCCCTGCCCCAGTTTCCTGTCGCAATCGCGTTGTTCAGCTTGTCAGTGATTATGCCGGTGCGGATGGCAGCGCCGACGACGTTGCCGCCCCTCTTCTGGCCGGTCCTCTCGAGCTGGTACTTCATGTCCCTGACCAGATTCCTGAAGGCAGTGCGGAAGAGGTCGGCGAGCATCTGACCTGCGAACTTGATTACCTTGTTTCCGTAGTGGTCCTTGTCGTCGGACCCTATCCAGCCGAGTCTCAGCTCGAGCAGCTTGCAGACCGCCTCGCCCATGAACATAGCCTTGTCGTAGCGCCTGTCGTCTGTCTTGCCCAAGTGCGGCAGCAGACCCCAGTCGAGCATCGACAGGGCCCTCTTGACCCTGAACTCCTCGAGCATGCCGTGGGCGACCCTGTTGCCTATGTAGACCAAGGCGTCCTTGTCCGTCGGCGCCTCACTGGCCTTGTCGAATGAGACCTCGAGGAGGTCCTGGATCTCGGGCTTGGGCGATATCGAGTCGGCGATGTCCTTGTCCGACTTTATCCCGAGTGCGCGCATCACAATCACGAACGGGAGGTCGACTGGGCAGCTCGGGACCTTCACGTTGATGGAGCCATCCTGCTTCAGCGTCAGCTCGAGCTTGGACCTGTAGCCGACGACCGACGAGTAGACCCTCGACTTGTAGGTCGTGGCACCAGAGACCTTCTCCGCGTCGACGAGGATCTTGTTGGGGGAGAGGTCCTCCAGCCCCACGATGACGCGCTCTGCGCCGTTGATTATGAAATAGCCGCCGGGGTCGTTGGGGTCTTCGCCCACGTCGACCAGCTGCTCCCTTGTCTTGTTCGAGAGCTGGCAGAGTTCGGACTTGACCATGACAGGCAGGTCGCCGATGTGCTGCCTCGCGGTGTCGCGGGGGAGCCCCTCTTCCTCTATCGTCATCTCGAGCATTATGGGCGCCGAGTAGGTGAGGTTCCTCAGCCTCGCCTCCATGGGGAGCACGCTGCTTATCGAACCGTCTATCTCGACGACTCTGGAGGGTCCCAGCGTGACCCTGCCCAGCTTGATCTTGTACGGCGTGCTCACGGTCTCGACCTCGATTTCGCCTATCTCGTCGATTATGTTCTGAAGCCCCTTGGTGACGAACTCGTTGTAGCTGTTGAGGTGCTGCCTGGCCACCCCCTCCCTCTCGAGCAGGTCCTGGAGGATTATCCAGGAATTAGACTTCGAAATCTGCTTGCTCAAGCGCCACCCTCCACGACGTACCTGTAGTAGGTGCTGGAACCGGCCGTCTCGCTCCTCCTAGTTATTCTCACGAAGTCGCCGGGCTTTGCCCCTATCTCCTTGGCGAGAGGGTCGGTCGCGAGCAAGTAGGGGAACTGACCGGGCTTCGCGTTGGACCTTGCGAGTATCTGCTGAGCCTCCTCTCTGGTCAGGAGCTCGTGCTTCGGAATGAGGAAGTGGGTGCTTATCTGGAAAGGCGGGACTTCCTCCTCCTTGGCCTTCTTGCGTCTTACGGCGGGTTTCTTTACTGTGGCGTCCTTCCTCGGGGCTATCTGCAGACACCCCCTTTCATAACTAACCCTAGGTTACCTATGCAGCACAATACGCAGGGCCCAATAATTCTCGTCAACTGTCGTGTATTTAGGTTTTTTCCGAAAACGGGCGGAACCGGCGCGTTTTCCAGCCCGGTCTTAGAGGTCTATGTACTCCGACTCGTAGGCAGGGGTGCCCTCTTCCCTTCGGGCCACGACTTTCGCGAACTCGGACGCCACCCTGCGGACGACTGGCCCGACCGTGCCCGTGCCAATCTTGGTGCCGTTGACAGTGCCCACCGCAAGAATCTCCGCCTTCGTGCCAACGAGAAAGGCCTCGTCGGCCGTGAGAAGCTCGAATGGGGTGATGTCCCTCTCGGAAACTTCGAGACCAAGGTCGGAGCAGAGTCTGATGATGCGGGCTCGGGTTATGCCGTGCAGGATTCCCGCTGAGGTCGCCGGGGTTGACACCTTGTTGTCCTTGACGATGAATATGTTGGACGCGCTGGATTCGGACACGAAGCCTCTGTGGTCCAGCATGAGCGCGTCGTCCACTCCCGCCCTCCTGGCTTCCATCTTCGCGAGTATGCTGTTCAGATAGTTCAGGGACTTCACTTCGTGCGAGGTCCCGTCCACAGCGTCGCGCCTGACCGTGGCCGTGACCAGCGAGACCAGACGAGGCACTCCAGAGCCAAGCGAACTCTGCGAGGGCTCCGCAATTATGAAGAGCGTCGGCGTCTTGCATGAGGATGGGTCGACTCCCAGGTCGCCTGTTCCCCTCGTGACCACCACCCTGATGTACGCGTCCCGAAGCTGGTTTTTCCTCACCGTCTCCATTATCGCCTCGGCCATCTCGTGGCGCGAGAGCGGGATTACGAGCTGAAGGACCTTGGCGGAGTTGAACAGCCGCTCGACGTGCTGGTCCAACTTGAAGACGATTCCGTTGTACGCCCTTATCCCCTCGAAGACCCCGTCGCCATACAACACACCATGGTCGAAGACGGAGACCGTGGCCTTCGACTTCTCCACGAACTCGCCGTTCACATAGACCAGGGGTTCGAGCATCTAATCCGGCGCGATTTTCGGGCCGTTAAAATGGTTTCCTTGATGTACGGAACTGTGCACCTTGGAGAAGACGAAAGGCAAGACTCCCCCCAGCTCGACATAGTGCATCTCGGTTGAGTTGTCTATCCTGCAGAGAACCCTGAATCTCTTCTCGCCCGAAGGGCTTCTCGCAACGATGTCGAGGGTCTCTTTGGGTTCGACCATCGACGAAATGCCAGTGATGTCGAACGACTCGTCGCCCCTCAGCTCGAGCGATGATCGGCTCTGGCCCTCAAGGAACTGCAGAGGCAGAACGCCCATCGCCACCAGGTTGCTTCTGTGGATCCTCTCGAAGCTCTCCGCGATCACTGCGCGGACTCCGAGAAGCTTTGGTGCCTTCGCCGCCCAGTCTCTGGAGCTCCCCGCGCCGTACTGCTTGCCCGCGATTATGACCAGCGGGGTTTTCGTTTCTGCGTACTTGGTCGCAGCGTCGAAGATGGGCACCATCTCTCCCGATGGCAGGTGCGTCGTCCAGCCTCCCTCTCTGCCGGGAGCGAGGGCATTTCGCAGTCTGATGTTCGCGAAACCGCCCCTCACCATGACCTCGTGATTCCCTCTGCGGCTTCCGTAGCTGCTGAAGCGAATCATTTCCACGCCGTGCGACGTCAGGTACTTCCCGGCCGGGCTGTCGAGAGGTATGGCGCCCGCCGGAGAGATGTGGTCGGTGGTGACCTTGTCCTCCAGGACTGCAAGAACTCTCGCGCCGACGATGTCGGACTTCGACATGGCCTGCTCGGTCTCGAACCAGGGCGGCCGCCTGACGTAGGTAGAGCTTGGCTCCCAGCGATATCTCTCGTCCGCGTTGGCGCCCAGCCCCTCCCATCTGCTGTCCCCCTTCAACGCCTCCGCGTACCTCTTCCTGTAGAGCTCGGGCGAGAGGGACTTCTCGACGACGCGCTTGGTCTCCCTCATCGTGGGCCAGATGTCTTTCAGGTAGACCGGCTCTCCTTCCTTGCCGACGCCCAGAGGGGCGTTTTGAAAATCGAAGTCTATCCTCCCTGCGAGGGCGTAGGCAACCACGAGCATCGGCGACATCAGGAAGGAACCCTTCGCCAAGGGGTTGATTCTCCCGTCGAAGTTTCTGTTTCCCGAGAGGACCGCAACGGCGTAGAGGTCCCGTGCCTTGATGGCCTGTTCTACCTCTGGAGCGAGGGGGCCGCTGTTGCCGATGCAGTTGTGGACAGCGATAGTGCCTGCGATGAAGGCGTGCGGCTCGCTCACAGAAAGGTCGTAGACAAATCTCCTCCCCGCCCGTCGGCGTGCCTCAACCCGGAGGGAGAATGTGGGCAGGGTCGAAGCCTCCTTCTCCACGCAATACCTCTTGGACCGGCTGGTCTCGGCTCGGCTCTGAAGGGGAGCGAACCAGTCTCGCACCCCGAGCTCCTTGAACAGCTCGACGGGAGAGGGAAAGTCGCAACTCCTCCGGTGCAATGGTCTGAATCTCCGATCCGAGAGCTTGGGAAGCCTGTCGAACCTGTCATGACCCTCGAGGAGCGCATAGTGCGGCGCTACCACAGGAGGCAATGATTCCTCGGTCTCGTGACCGAGCAACGAGGTTGCAACCAGTTGTCTTGCGCGTGGGAAAGACAATCCAGGATCGTCCGAGTGGATTCTTTCTAGGCCGACTGCCATCCAGAGTCGCTGTCTCTGGATGCCCTCAATCATCCTCCAGTAGACGGCGGCTGCACTAGCCCGCATCGCCTTGTCAACGCAGTAGCGGAACCCCACCTTCTCGATGAATGAAAGGCCGTCGGGGAGTTCCAGTCGCACTTCTACCCTTGGGATGCCGTCAAGTGCCGCAGGGTATGACGAGCCGCTCCTCCGAGTGGGGTATTCATGCACTTGGGCGTCTTCGACCTTGACTCCGCAGCGGGCCAAGAGGTGAATAATCTGGCCTGTCACCTCTTTTGCCTGTTCAACGTAAGCAGGGAGTGTGCTCTGAGAGAAGGCAGGCGGACTGAGCGTCGAGTCTTCTTCCTTTGGTCCCCAGCGGTGCAGAGTCGGCGCGTGCCCATCTGCTCCGAAGAGACCACCCAGGAACTCCCTCACAACAGCAGTGGGGCAGTCTTGACTGAGCACAAAGGACGGAAGCGTTGGTTTCTGAAGAATGCGCTTCCCTGCCTGCACTCCCTGCAGCCTACTGATTGCCCTCGTGAGCGCGCTGGGAAGTACTATGGACCACTTCCTTTCGTCGTAGCGATTCGCAGCGGGTCGTAAGCCCGTTATCAGCTCGATGTCGTCGAGCATGACCCTTCGGTCTACGAATTGGCCGGCGTTCATCCTACCCTGCCCATGCCTGCTCAGGGAACCGTCGTTGAGGAGGTGACCGAGCAGCCGAGCGAAAGCCAACGTCTGAGCCCGAGCGAGCTGGGTGTCCATGCTGAGAGTGAGACTACCTGCACGCAGAGTGTAACCTGACTCGTCGTTTCCCGGAATGTCGAGCGGGGCTTCCAATCCGACGATGACCCTGTCCTTGCTGAGTTCGAGCTCGTCCGCTCTCGTCCAGCACCCATCGGAACGGAGGACCTTGTGGTCAGGCGTGCAAACCAGAGTTCGTCCGTCCTGAAGCACTAACTCGACGCAATCTCGCAAGCCCTTCTCCATCAGAAGCGATTGCTTTGCAACGCCTAGCCTTACCCCCGAAGGAGCGAAGATAGAGGCACCGCCAGCGGATGGCAGACTTTCTATCCGCTTGGCTGTTCCATTGGAAAGAAGAACTGGAGTCCCTTCTGCGATGCATGTGGTGCACCCGTATCCGACCACGTTGAATCCCAGTCTGTCGAGGCACGGCAACAACCCTGAGCTCTCGAGGTAGTCGGTCACCACCACTGAACCGGGGGCGAGGCTCCGCTTGACCCACGGTTTCGGTGCCAATCCAAGCTCGACTGCTTTCTTGGCGAGGAGCCCGGCGCCCACCATGACAGTCGGGTTGGAGGTGTTGGTGCAGCTGGTGATGGCTGCGATCACGACGGCTCCGTCCTCGAGGCCTTCAGCAGCCTTGATCGGTCGCTGCAGCACAAGCTGGGCTCCAGAGCCGCTGGGAATCGGCCCGGAGGGCCTGCCGTACGCGGACGCACCCTGGCGGGCAGGATAGAGGACCCTCGCGAGTGCAGGAACCGCTCGCAGGGGCCGCCGCTCCTCTGGATTCCTGGGCCCGGCGATGGAGGGTTCCACGCTGTCCAGGTCGATCGTCAGGACCTCCGAGTACCTCGGTTCTACCTCGGAAAGGAACAGTCCAGTCTCCATCGCATATCTCTTCACGAACTCGACGTGTGACTTCGCCCTCCCCGTCCCCGTGAGGTAGGACAGGGTTCCCTCGTCCACCGGGCAGAAGCCCACCGTCGCGCCGTACTCAGGCGACATGTTGCCGAGCGTGGCTCGGTCGGGCACGGTCAGCTGCCTGTATCCGTCGCCGAAGTACTCCACGAACTTGCCCACGACGTTCCTCTCACGGAGCTTCTCGGTGACCGCCAGCACCATGTCGGTCGGCGTCACTCCCTCCCGAAGGCCGCCCGTCAGCTTGACCCCCAGGACCTCGGGTATCGGCACGTGGTAGGGCTCGCCCAGCATGACCGCCTCCGCCTCGATGCCCCCCACCCCCCAGCCGAGCACTCCCAGACCGTTCACCATGGTCGTGTGCGAGTCGGTCCCGAGGACCGAGTCGGGGAAGGCGTTGAGTTCGCCGCCACTCTCGGCCATGGCCACAACAGTCGAGAGGTACTCGAGGTTCACTTGGTGGCATATCCCCTTTCCCGGGGGGAAGACGCGCATGCCCGAGAAGGCGGTCTGCGCCCACTTCAGCAGCGAGTAGCGTTCCGAATTCCTCTCGTACTCCCTCTCCAGGTTTGTGTCGAAGGCACTCTCGCTGCTCCAGGCATCGACCTGGATTGAATGGTCTATGATCAGGTCGACTGGAACGCTCGAGTTCACGATTCTCGGATTCAGCCCGGCCACCGCCGCGGCGTCTCGCATGGCTGCCAGGTCCACGACCAAGGGCACGCCCGTGTAGTCCTGGAGCAACACCCTGAAAGGCATGAGCGGCAGCTCGCTTCCGGCACTCTTCGGCCACTCGACCAAGCTCAGTGCTGCCTCCTCCGCGCCGCTCACCCTGCCCGAGTGCCTCAGGGCGTTCTCCAGGAGGATTCTCACCGAATATGGCAGAGAGCTGATGGCGTAGCCGAAATCCTCCAGCGCCCGAGGACTGTAAACCCGCGCGGTTCCTTTCGGAGTGTCCATCTTTCGGCGGACTGCGGCGATTTCCTTTGCGTCCATCTCCCTCAGATGTACCGAAACAGCGTTTGGGTGTATTTCAATATCCCGCTGGCGAGATTCCGCGAAGCCTACGGCTGCGCCTTGGTTTCCAGCAGGCACCTTGCGTTACCAAGCTCGGCACCGACCTCTCTCCTCGCTCTGCCAGCCAAGAAAGGACCGAGCACCTTGTAGAAGCCGCTGAGCTTCGCATCCGTCGTGAGGGTCAGTCTTGTCTTCCCTTCTACGGTCTCCATGAGGAAGGTGGTTCGCGTTCCCTTTAGAGGCCCAGAAACGTGCTCGAGAGCAAGCCTCCGGTTGGGTTCGTAACCCACAACCCGGATCCTTGTCACTCGATTTCCAAGTCTCGGTTCTTGCGTCGCCTCAACCGTCGTCCCCACCCCGGGCTGCCCCGAGGACGTTTGCTTCGCCGCGAGAACGACCGGGTTCATCCTTGGGATGTTCGACCAATCCGTCACGAACCTCCAGACCTCCTCGACAGGCCGCCCAATCAACACGCTTACTTCGATGTTCAACGCGACGGCACGCCATCCCCGCTCTGCACTCGCGAGACCATGGCTCAGGTTCGGACTTGCTACTTATCGTTCATCCGACAGGTCGTGGGCGCGTCTCTGGACCAGGACCTTCAGTAGTCGGCCAGAGACCTAGCCCGAGCCTAGGGTCGGCTCCTAGTCGCCCTCGAGCTGCTGGGCTTCGGGCAGGGGCACCTCGACGCCTGCGGATTCTCGCCTCCCCCTTAGGATGTTTGGGACCACGGCGACGAGGTTGACGACCGCCATCACTTCGTAGACGTGGTCTATCGCAGTGGCGAAGGCCGCCCGGTCAACAAGAAGGGTGCTTGGGGTGAGCGACGTGAGTATCTGCGTAATCTGAGAGAGAGGGATCGTGAACGTCATCAGGAGGATTACGAGGTTCAGACTCAGCGTGTATCCGACGTTGAAGAAGGTAGCACGGAGAGCCGAAGCGACCGCCCTCCTGCGGA
>DASPPF010000053.1:0-16782 GCA_035625575.1 Nitrososphaerales archaeon
AAGGAGCTGATCAGCGCCATAGCCGACGTTGTGGACAGGAAGGTGAGCCTGGAGTCTCCTGACAAGATTGTCCTCCTGCAGATCTTCGGCGAGTACGCGGGCATCTCCGTCACGTCCCCGCAGGAGATACTGAGTATCAGCAAGCTGAAGAGGGCAGTCTAGGCCCTCTCTGCGTTCAGCAGAGCCCCCCGCTCGATCCTTCGAAGGTCGTCCCTGCTCAACTCGCTTCTCGGCAGCCTCGTCCACCCTGCCGCCTCCTTGGACTCGAGCGCGAGGATGTCTGCCTCCTCGCCAATTACCACCAGCACGAAGCCGCTTCCGCGCTTGGCCCCGACCTCTCGAATGGCTCGGGAGATCTGCGTCGTGCCGCCGAGCCTCATCAGAAGGTCCACCTCCCGCTTCTTCGCGAGCGCGCTCCCCAGCCGGCACGCCTCGAGCGTCTGCTCGCCGAGAATCTCGGCAACCTTCTCGTTGGACAAGGCAGCCGAGTCCACCGCCTGGACGAGAAGGCCGGGAAGGGCCCCCTGCACGCTCTGCCTCACGCTCTCGGAAGCAGCGCTTCCGCCGAACGTGTAGCATCTGGCCGCGTGACGCAATCGACTATCCTCCATGCGAGAACGGGATCAGGACGACGTCCTCTCCGCTCCTGATTTCCCTGGTCGAGGTCGCGGGGACGAAAGCCTCGCCATCGCCCACGAGCGCGAGAGTGTTGTACCTGTTGAACCCAGGGTCGTCTTGCTTGGACATGGCCCTCAGCTTTTCAACCAGTTCGGGGGCGGAGATGCGGGTTTCGTCGAAGACAACCTCTCCTGTTCCGAGGCTGGTTCCTATGTGGCCCAGGCACCTGACTCTGATCATCCGCCACTCAACAGCAGGAGCCTTTCCTTATACCTCCTCCCCTCGTAGAAGGAATTGGGAGGAAGCACGTCGAATCGCTTTTCGCCCAGGCGCCTTTCGAGCGTCCCCCTCGACCCCGCCTTCAACTCGCCAATGGGTATCTTCACCGCGACCGGGCGAGGGTCTATCAGATGCATCGAGGTCTTGCATGGGAGCAGACGACCAGTGACCCCCGCTTTCAGGACGTCGGTCTTTTCGAATGGCCCCACCATCATGACGACCTCCGAGGGCCTGCGAGCGTGGCTCTCCAGCTCCTCTTCTCCGACGAAGGTCCTCCGCCAGCCGTGAGTCTGCGCAAAAGCGTCGGCTCTCCTCAGGGCCGCGAACCCCGCATCGGCCTTCCCCGGCTCCGGAGGAGAGAATGCGACGCCGTCCGCGAAGGCAGCCGCGTGAGCCTCCCTCCTCTCAAGCTCTCGCAGCGCCTCCGGTAGGCTGGTCCTTCTGGTGAGTCCAGCTTCCCTGGCCAGCTCGGCAGGACTTCCGTCGCCCGAGCTCAGGTAGACCCTGAGCCACCTGCCCAGGGAGATGTTGGCCGAGGCGTACTCCACCAGGCTGCACGCCGCGTATCCGATTCCGAGCTCCCTGAAAGCCGAGAGCCTGTGCATGCCGTCCAAGACCACGCCAGTACCGTCGTCGACTATGATGGGGTCCTTCTGTGCCCCGTCTCTCTTGAGCTGGGCCACCATCTCTCGAGTGTTAGACTCGATGGTCTCCTCGTGAGGTCGAAGCTCCGAGACGGGCCTAAGGTCCAAGTGGACCCCGTAGCCGCCGCTGGCCAAGGCCTACTCAGCCTTTGGCTCCTCTGTGCTGGCTTCCTCGGTCTCGTTTGCCTTCAAACTTCGCGTTATGTACCCAGCTATGTGATTTCTGAGCTGCTTCGATGAGACCAACGCGAGCTCGTCGAGCTTCTTCTTGTTCTCCGTGTAGTCTGTTCCAAAGGCGCCGGGGTACCTCTGCAGCAACATCTCGGAAAGGCGCCTAGTCTTGTCCAATCTTCCTACCCAGCCCCGAATAGGTCGGGAGTTTAACCTTTCCAAGGACTGAAAGGTATGTCGACGCGTTTCGAACCGTCGTTTCGGCCATTTCCTCGAACGAGACCCCTCTCAGCCCCGCGAGCTTGAAAACAACCGACGGCACAATCATCGGCCCATCCGCGCCCCCCAGAGGAGCGAAGGAGACCGGTCCGTCGCTCTCAACCATGATCAGGTCGGTGCTGTACTTCGCTGCCATCCTTTGCAGCTTCCGCGACTCGATCAGCGCCGGACCGAAGGACACGAAGTAGCCGCTCGCCTCAGCCCTGGCGAGCTCCGATTCGCCGTTGAACCAGTGGAGAAGCACGGCGGCCAGCCTGTGGGTCTGGAGTTCATCGAGGCAGCTCGATTCGGCGTTTCTGGAGTGAACCTGGACGGGCCTGCCGGCCGCTTCGGCGATGGCCAGCTGGTCGCGAAAAAGGGTCATCTGCTGACCGCCCACTCGGGTCTCCGAGTACTTCGGGTCGAGTCCAATCTCTCCTACGCCCGACGCCCGGCCCAGCAGTCCCGGGAGCCAATGGGTCGCCGTCTCCTTCTTGGCTTCGGAGGGATGAACTCCCACAAACGCGCTCACCAATTCGGGGTCGTCGCCGGCGAGACTCACCGTTCGTTCGGAGGTCGGTCTGTCTGTGCTGCAAGCGAAGAGTCCCATCCGCGCTTCCCTTGCGGCGCCTAGTATCCCCGGCGCCGTTGAGTAATCGCTCAGGTGCACATGCGAGTCGATGAATCGCACATTCGCCCGACATCTCGGCATTATTTTAGCCCACCTCGCGCAGTTTCGACCCGCGTAGATTCCCTGAGCATTCTCAGTTCAGTATCTTGCCCCTTTTTGGAATCCAAGGCGTCGCGCCACCCAGCACGCAGAAAAGAGCCCGTGCGTAATCGCATTCCGTTCCAAAGATTATTAACCAGTCGCTCTGACGGCGAGAGCATATGTCCAGCGGTTCCGAATTCGGCCTCGCGGCTGTTTACAGGGTGATTAAGAAGGCGGGGGCAGAAAGGGTCGGAGACGACGCTGCAATGGAGCTGAGGTCGGAGCTCGAGGCGCTCGGGCTTCAGATCTCGAGGCAGGCCGTCGAACTGGCGGCCCACGCGGGAAGGAAGACGGTCAAACCCTCCGACATCAAGCTGGCCGCCAAGGCCGTACTCAAGCAAGAGCTCTAGCCCTGCGCTCCGTGGAAAGCTTATTCCAGCTTTCCAGTTGGCCGCTGTATAATCGCCCAGGTGGTGTAGCCCGGTCAAGCATGTTAGCCTCTCGAGCTAGCGACGGGGGTCCAAATCCCCCCCTGGGCATTCAAGCAAGAATCCTTGGTCCTTCTGGTTCCGCCTTGCCACAGTCCCGCCTTCTTGGGATGGCTTCGGCCTCGTTCTGGGCGGCCCCTGCAAGGATTCTCTACGCCACCGGCGAGTCCACAGTCGCGCCCTGATTCTCACTCTTGGGAATCATCTCGGTCTCTTAACTAGAAGACTGACCCATTCGCTCACGTATTGTGCGCCCAAGCGCATGTCCAGTCTGGGCCGTCGCTTAGCAGGGTGGACTTCGCAAAGTACATCGACCACACCCTCCTCGTCCCGACGGCGACTGTCGTAGACATAGACAGGATTTGCGATGAGGCAATAAGGCTCGGCTTCTGGAGCGTCTGCATCTCGCCCTGGTACGTGAAGCACGCTGCGAAGCGCCTGAAGGGGAGCGGCGTCAAGGTCTGCTCGGTGGTCGGCTTCCCGCTCGGCTTCACCTTCGGGAGGGTCAAGCTCGCCGAAGCCGAGGAAGAAGTAGGAGCGGGCGCGGACGAGATTGACATGGTCATGAACATCAGCGCCTTCAAGTCGGAGGACTACGACGCGGTTTCCCGTGAAATCGAGGAGGTCGCGGAATTCTGCCACAGCTGCAGCAGGCTCCTCAAGGTGATCATCGAGTGCTGCTATCTCACCGACGAGGAGAAGGTCAGGGCCTCACAGTTGGCCGAGCGTGCGGGGGCGGACTTCGTGAAGACCTCGACTGGGCTCGGTCCCAGCGGCGCGACCTCGAAGGACGTGGCACTGATCAAGCGTGCTCTGACTGGCACGGCCCGCGTCAAGGCGGCTGGAGGCATACGCACCCTCGACGACGCCCTGGGCATGATCATCGCTGGGGCGGACAGGATAGGAACCAGCTCGGGCGTCAAGATAATGAACCAATGGTCCGAGCAGACGGCCCTGGCGAACCCCTCCTAGGGAGAAAGCATAAGATTCCGTTTCGCGACGCTCTGTGCGTGCAGAGGCCCATCAGGCCGGCTGACTTCGCCCTCTACAAGACCCTCTCGGAGCCCAGCTTCTCTCCCGACGGGGGAAGGGTCGCTTTCTCCGTCCGGCAGGCCAACGTGGAGGACGACGCTTACGACTCGGACGTCTACGTCGCCGAGCTGAAGGGAAGGAAGGTCTCCAAATTCACCTCCGGTGGGAAAGACTCGGACCCGGTCTGGTCTCCTGACGGAGCCTCCATCCTGTTCA
The DNA here is from genome assembly GCA_035625575.1 of Nitrososphaerales archaeon. Taxonomy (GTDB): domain Archaea; phylum Thermoproteota; class Nitrososphaeria; order Nitrososphaerales; family Gagatemarchaeaceae; genus DASPPF01. The sequence goes on from DASPPF010000053.1 coordinate 4,419, forward strand.
CCTCGAAGAGGGGATTCCCGAAGGAGGAGAAGGGCTCGGCCCTCTACGTCATCTCTTCCGAGGGAGGAGAAGCGAGGCTCCTCGTCAAGAGCAAGGAGCCCGTGGAGAGCCCTATCTGGTCGACCGATGCGGCGACCGTCTTCTATCTGAACAACGTGGTGAAGGAAGAAAAGGACGACGTCAAGGTGATCAAGCGGTTCGGGTACTGGTTCAACGGGCTCGGCTTCACCTACAACAAGAGGAAGCACCTGTTCAGTATCGACGCCAAGGGGGGCAAGCCAGCCAGACTCACGTCGGGCGAGTTCGACATAACCGAGTTCGCAGTTTCTCACGACGGCAGGAAAGTCGCCTTTCTCGCAACCACCGACGACCTGAAGCCCTACGTCCAAGACCTGTTCGTTCTGAACCTGAGGACCGGCAGGCGCACGAAGATAACCAACTCGAAGATGGAGCTCAGGTCTCTGGCATGGAGCCCGGACGACAAGAGAATCGCCCTAGTTGGGGACGACTTCCGGGCGGGCTTCTCCTCACATGAGCTAATCTGGGTCGCCGACCTCGCGAGCCGCAGACTGGAGAAGGTCGACCAGACGGACAGGAACAAGTCAAACGGCCTGAACACAGACGCGCGTGCCAAGGCCCACGGTCCCCATTCCATCATCTGGGACAGGGACGGCAACTATCACCTCGAAGCCGACGGCGGGTCCGCTGTCCTGTGCAGGCTCAGGCCGGGGAGGGGTTCCGTGGTGGTCGTCGGCGGACAGCGGAGCGTGGAGGGATACGACGTGCACGACGGTGCCGTCGCCTTCGTCGCCATGACCGACTCGAAGCTCGAGGAGCTCTTCTTGAAGTCTGACCGGGAGGCGCCCATAACGAAGCTGAACGACGGCGCGTATGAACAGCTCGAGATCGTCCAGCCCAGGGCTTTCAGGTTCAGGGCCAGTGACGGGGAGACAATCGACGGATGGGTCGTGCTCCCGAAGGGGAAGGGGAGGGTCCCCGGGATTCTCTACGTTCACGGCGGTCCCAAGACGGCCTTCGGCTACGCCTACATGCACGAGTTCCAGGCCTTCGCTGGGGCGGGCTACGCTGTCGTCTACATCAACCCGAGAGGGAGCGATGGCTACGCTGAGGCGTTCGCCGACATCAGGGGCAGGTACGGGACGAGGGACTACGACGACCTGATGGAAGGTCTCGACTTCGCGCTGAAGGAGTTCCCCAGAATCGACGGCAGCCGCCTGGGCGTAGCCGGCGGGTCCTACGGCGGATACATGACCAATTGGGTCGTCGGGCACACGGACAGGTTCAGGGCGGCAGTCACGGACAGGAGCATAGCGAACTGGATAAGCATGTGGGCCACCTCCGACATAGGGCCCCACTTCACCACGGACCAGATGGCCGGCGACCCATGGGGCGCAGAGGAGAAGCTGATGGCCGACTCCCCGCTGAAGTACGTCCCCAACGTCAAGACGCCCGTCATGGTGGTCCACTCGATGGAGGACTACCGCTGCCCCGTCCCAGAAGGAATACAGTTCTTCACGGCTCTGAAGATGCACGGGAAGGAAGCCGAGCTGGTGCTGTTCCCCGGGGAGAACCACGACCTCTCCAGGGTCGGCAAGCCCAAGCACCGGGTCGCGAGGCTGGGCCACTACATCCGCTGGTTCGACTCGCATCTGAAGAAACCGAGCTGAACGTCCGGGCATGGACGGAATACTGGTGGGGGTCTTCGGGACAGAGGCGGAGCCCAAGGCCGCGCTCCTGACCTCGCTCGGGAAGAAGAGCGAGGCAGAGGGGATGGTCATCTATCACAGAACCGAGGCCGGAAGAAGGATCTCTCTTCTGGACGACCAGCAGTTCCCGCAACGCATACAAGGCTACGCCCGAGTCGCGTCGCTGTCGGACCAAGCGCTGTTCATGTTCCCTCGCAGCGGCAGGCTGGGGGCGGCCGACGGCGAGCTCGCCGTCCTCCTGGAGGGTTTCTCGCTCCGGGGAACCATCGAGGTCGTCGAGGGTTCGGTCCCTCCAGAAAGCGTGCGGGCTGCCCTGAAGGGGACCGCCGTGGGCGGGTATCCCATCGAAGAGAGGAACCTGCAGTCCACGGTCCTGGACCCGAGCTGGCTCGCCCCGAGGGGAGACTCCCCGAAGGGCACGCTGGTCTACGTCGACAGGGCGTTCACCGTCAAGGGAATCGGGACGGTGGCCTTGGGCTTCGTGCTGTCCGGGAAGGTCTCTGTCCACGACGAGCTCAGACCGATGCCGGGGAAGGAGGGCCTCAGAGCCGACGTGAAGAGCATCCAGATCAACGACGAGGACTACGACTCGGCCGGAACGGGAATAAGGGTGGGGCTCTCGCTGAAGGGGGTCGAGCCCGCCGACCTCGACAGCACCCACTGGCTCGACGACGGCTCCTTTCGGACCTCCAACACCCTGAACCTCGCCTTCGCGAAGTCTCCTTTCTACAAGCCTCCGGTGATAGACCGCGAGATGCACATCCAACTGCCGGGCGAGATGCTGGCCGCTACGATAAGCCAGGGAGGACAGCCTGGCACCCTGAGTGCCAAGCTACAATCGGACGTGCCTTGCTGGGAAGGAATGCGGGCGTGCCTCATCGACCTGAACGCCAAGAACCTGCGCGTTGCTGGCGGGTGCACCTGCAGGTTTTAAATTCGGGTCCCTCGTCTGCCGAACCACGTCAAGACAGGAAACCGCGACCCTAGGGTCGGGATGCTTCTGGTGCTCCGAGGCCGTCTTCAGCGAACTCGAGGGGGTCCTGAAGGTGGAACCCGGATTCTCGGGAGGCTCCGTCCCAAACCCGACCTACGAGCAGGTCTGCACCGACAAGACGGGCCACGCCGAGGTGGCCCAGGTGACTTTCGACCCCGACGTGGTCTCCTTCAGGGAGCTGCTCGAAGTGTTCTTCTCGACCCACGACCCGACGAGCCTGAACCGCCAGGGAAGCGACGTCGGAAAGCAGTACAGGTCCGTCATTTTCTATGGCGACGATGCCCAGAGGAAGGCCGCCGAGGAAATCGTGAAGGAGATGACCGACGACCGCGTCTTCAAGAAACCCATCGTGACCGAGATCGTTCCGCTAGAAGCGTTCTACCCTGCGGAGGACTATCACAGGGAATACTTCAGAAGGAACCCTGGCCAGCCCTACTGCCGGGTCGTGATCGCGCCCAAGCTCGAGAAGTTCAGGGCGCACTACCGCGACAAACTGAAGAAGCCCCAGGCGACGACCAATTAGGGTTATATCCCTCACACTGACTCGAGGCTGGAAGAGGCATGCCCGGCTTCGTTAATTCAGCGCTGCAGCTGCTCAGGTCGATCCTGTCGTCTCTGAAGATGACAGCCTCAGACCTGGCTTCGGCCCTGAAGAACAGGAGCGGGCCAAAGGCCATGTCTCTCCTAAGAGAAGGTTCGCCGCTGGAGTCTTTCGTGGACTCGCTCCTGACCCTCGTCTTCTGGGTCGTCGTCCTGACCCCGTTCATCCTCTTTCCCGTTGTCTACCTCTTCATGGCTCTGGCGAGGTAACGCCAGTGGGCCGCCTCTTGGCCATCACGGGCACTCCCGGAACAGGGAAGAAGACCCTCGCACCGGCCGTCTCGGCGAAACTGGGTCTGGCGTGCGTCGGCCTGAACGAGCTCCTCAGTGCCGGCGAGCGAGCGAGGGCCTCGAGGGGGGTCGACCCGCGCCTGCTGAGGAAGAGGCTCCTGCGGCAAGCGAAGGGAGCCTCGCTGGTCTACGGCCACCTCGTACCCGACGTACTTGAGAAGGGCGACGTGGACAGAGTGGTCGTTCTGCGGTGCAACCCATCGGTGCTCGCGCGCCGCCTTAGGGATAGAGGCTACTCGGCATCTAAGGTAGCGGGGAACGTCGAGGCGGAGCTGATAGGCGTTGTCTCAGCCGCCTGCCTGTCGAGGTTCGGCGCGAAGAGGTGCGCAGAGTTCGACACAAGCTCACGAAGCGTCCAGAGATCGGTAGCCGCGGTCGCAAGGCTGCTCAGCGCCGCCCGCTCGGGAGGCGCGCCGATGGACTGGGTCCCCCTCTACTCTTCGGCCGAGAAGCTGAGGTCTCTCTTGTCGGTCGAGTAGACCGAGTCCGCCTTCACCTGAACGAGAATCGGTTTCTGGATTCTCGCGAGACTCACTACAGCCTCTCCCACCTGCAGTCTGGTTATGTGTTCCCTCTGCTCCTTGCTGAGGCTCAGCGAGTCGCCGATGAGGTTGACGTCTTCGGGCCACGCGATTCTGTGGATTATCCTCGCGCCCGAGTTCTTTATCATCTCCGAGGCCACCTGCGTCGGGAACTGGGCGACGAAGATCATCGCCTCGCCGAACTTGCGAAGCTCCGCTATCATCCTCTCGCCGACGCTGGGCGGGTCCTCCGGCCGCCTCGCCGGTGCGATGTTTCTCGCCTCCTCCACGACGGTTATGTGCTCGAGGCCGCTCTTGCTCTGGATCCTCTGCTCGTATATCATCTTCAAGACGATTTCTGTGAAGATGCTCCTCGTCTGACCGTCCCTCAGCTGGCCGAGCTCGATGCAGAGCACCTTCCCGAGAATCTCGTCTATGCCGAAGGTGCTCGGCCCGTTGAGAGCCCTGCCGGCCTGTCCCTCGGTGAGGGGAACGAGCCTCCTGAGCAGTGCCACCTTGGTCTCGTTGTCGTATGCGGAGCGGAGCGGGTACGCTTCGATCGTCCTGACCAGGGAGCCCAGGTTCGGTATCTCCTCGTCGGCGCTCTCGCTCAGGCGCTTCTGCAGAGCGTTTCGGAACATGTACGCCTGGGGATGCGAAAAGCGGTAGATGTCGGAGAAGATGTCGGTCACCATGGCGATGTGCTCGACCGGGTCGGTCGAACCAGTGGCCTCCACGGGGTTGATCCGAAAGTCGTCAACGCCAGGAGACACGACCCTGCCTCCAATCTTCGACACCACCGGGCCGTACTCGTTGTGCCAGTCCAGGATCGCAACGGGGAGTCCCATCTCAGCGACCTGCTTGACGACAGTGAGCGCCGTCGTGGATTTGCCGCTGCCCGTCATGCCGAGGATCGCGACGTGTCGCTTCAGGTCATCCAACTGGAGGCGAAGGTCGTGGAACTCGCCCGCCTCGGACTTCACCTTGCCGAGAAGTATCCCTGTCCTGCCGGACTCTGCGGCGTTCGGGACGTAGAATCGGGGCAACGGCGAGGAGGGGTCGACCGTGGGGTTGCTCTCGCTGAACGACCCGAGAGAGCTCACGACGGCGGCGTCGCCGACCTGAGGCAGGTGTGGCTCGGAGGGGAGGAAGAGCCCCTTCACGAAGTCTCGCAGCTCCCCCCTGTTCAGCCTCCTCACGGAGGCGTTCGGCAGGGCCACGGACATCGTAGCAGCAAGCACGCTGGCCCGCTGTTCGAGATCCTGCATCGCTTCCGCCATCTGCTTCTGCTTCGAGTCGACCCAGGTGCCGACCACGAGGTCGAACTCGAAGACTTCCTTGTCCTCCTCTTCCTGCTCGGAGGGTGTCATCATCGAGAGGTAGAGGAAGGGGACCCTGGCCCTGTGCAGGCCGTCGAAGAGTCCGCGCATTCTCTGCTGCTGCAGGGTGGCGCGCAGGGCGGCCGTGTAGTCGAGCCTGCCTTCTTCGTTGACTTCTCCCAGCCTTATTCTCATGAGCGCCATCACGCGCTGCTTCGAGCCGTTCGTGAAAGAAACGAACTTCGAGTCTAGCACCCTGACCGAATCAAGCTTGAGCGTCTCGGTGGGTCTTATCTTCCAAGCGAGCTTCGACATCAGTCCATTGGCCTCGTTCTGCACCTTCCTCACCAGTGGAAGAGGGTGCCCAGGATTCCGTTTATCGCAGAAGAAATCGAGTCCCAGATGCTCGAAGTGTAGCTCGCGCTCTGCTTCAGTATTGACTCGATTCCGCCGACTAGGAGCGAGAGAGCTACCAATGCCACAGAAAGCAGAAGCGCCTCCTCTATGATCTGCGCCCCCTTCCTCCGCCGGACTCGAACCCTCTTTTCAGCCAACGAGTAATGAAGCGCCCTGATTATTTAATTCCCCACGCGCTGACTCCGGTCACGCTGGAGAGGGGGGACATCACGAAGAAGGCGACCAAGTACACTCCCAGGCCGAGTCCGAGGTTGACGTAGAACCTCTTCCCCGACAGGAAGAAGCCGAGCATGGAGCAACTGACGCCCACCATTGTGCCTGATAGGAGATACAGCGAGGGGCCCGGGGAGACAGCGCCTCCGGTGAGGAGACTGGTCGACGCAACAAGCGGCCCAATCGCCGAGACCGTCGCCATCAACGCACCGAGCACGGCCGACATTATGAGGCCCCTCATCTGGAAGACCTTCGCCTCCATCGCCCTCTCCTCGCCCGCCTTCAGCCACCTCTCGAGAAGGTTTGAGAGGTCTGCTCCCTTCTTTCCTATCGCGGCCACGTTCGAGGACGAAGCCATGGTCACGAGCGAGGCGAGCATACCCAGCTCCTTGCTTTCGTCCGAGACTATGGACGCCATCGATTCTGTGGGCGGGAATCCCAACAGGACCTTGCGCGCAGCGAGCCTCTCGGCTCCCTCGCCCTGCCGGAGCGCGAGCACTATGGAAGTCGAGACGCCCCTGCCCGAGCCTATCGAGGCCAGGACCCTCTTGATCAACAGCAGTCTGGCCAGTCTCTTGTTCATGTTCCCCTCCGCGGGTCCGAGGTGGAGAAGTAGAACGCGACGTCGAGAATGACGACCTGCAGAACCACCAGCTCGACCATGTCGAGGGGTTCGGCCACGTGCGACATGACGGCGTAGAGGAGGAGCATCAGAGGGACGAAGAAGGCGGCCGCGACGAAGAGGGGAGACCTCGTCTCCTCCCCGAGCTGGGAGGACTTCTCGATGGCCAGCGCCTCTTCTCCCTCGTCTGCGATCGTCAGCTGCTCCGGAGAGCAGATTGACTTGAGCACCTCGTAGGTCGAGCTTGAGGCGAGGGCCGCCGCCTGCTCGACCGCCACGTCGGGGGGGCTCCCGAGGAGGATGTCCCGCCTGACCCCCTCGAGCACCGAAGAGATCGCACTCTCGCCCGACCTCAGGAAAAGTATCGCCTTCGACTTGGAGCGGGTCGCTTCCAGGGTCGCTGAGCCGAGAACGGCGAGCGCGGGAGCCTCCCTCGACTGGGAAAACGAGGCCGAGGCCTCGACGCGCCTGGGCAGCGAGCATGCGAGGTAGAAGACCATTGCAGCTACCAGTGCGCTCAGGATGGGCGAGTCGGTCGCCATCATGTCCCTGGTCGTAGAGAAGACGACGAGCCCAGAGCCGCCTGCGAGGGAACCGGCGAAAACCAGCATCTTCTTCGGGTCCAGGTTGAGGCGCTGCCACGCCTTCACTCTGAGCATACGGCCATCTCACCGGCCTCCATGGCCGAGCTCTCGCGGTCCATGGATTCGAGAAGCTCGTCGGAGGACCTGCCCGTGGGGGGAACGAGTCTCTCCCAAGCGACCACCCTTCTCAGCTCGTCTGTTTTGTCGCGCAGGAAGAGGTCGCGGAGGCGAGGATCCCCGCCTTCGGAGACGACTTGGCAGACCCTGGAAGTGATCCTGAGCGGCTTGATGCGGTCGGGTCTGCTCATCTGGACAAGGATTCCCAGGTCGAGGAGGCTCTGCTTGGGAATCTCGTGCACGTTCACCCAGCGCCTGATGGCCTGCTCCGCCGACGAAGCGTGGAAGGTCTGAAGACCCCTCACCCCCGACGAGAGAGAATGGAAGAAGGCCTTGCTGTGTTCTTCCGACTGGATCTCGCTAAGAATCACGACGTCCGGGGACCTGTGAAGAACCTTCACGATTTCGGCCCCCTTTGTCCTAAGGTTGTGCTCCGACCTCTCGAACGGGTCGACCTTGATCTTCATCTGGTGGTACCCACGCTCGAGCAGGTCTCTCGTCTCCACCGCGTCTTCGATGTACACTCTCCTGAGCTTGGGGTTGAGCTCTTCGTCCAGCGCGTTGAGGAGGGTCGTCTTTCCAGTCCCGGTCTCTCCGATGATCGTCACGTTGCCCCCGAGACCCAACCAGGCGACGAGCAGGCACGCCGCCTCGGTTGAAAGGACCTTCATCCCGACGAGCTGGCGCAGCGAGAGGGAGGAGACGTTGAGCCTGCGGACGTCCAGGGCGAATCGGTTTACGGAGACTGGGTCCAGGTCGAGAGAGACCCTCAGCCTCGCCCCGGCCACCTCGATGTCGTTCTTCAGCGACGGCGTCGTGTAGTCGAGCGAGTAGCCCCTGAAAGTGTCCATGTGGGTCTCTATCGCCCTCCTCTCTCTCTCGGTGAGAACCAGGGAGGTGTCGCAGCGCCCGACCTTCGAGTGGTCGAGGTACAAAGGCGAGGAATCCGAGTCGACGTAGAACTCCGTGATGTACTGGTCCTTGGCCAGCCCGAGGATTCTCGAGAGCCCTATCGCTTCGAACGCAACGAGCTCGGAGAGCTCTCTGGCGCGCGTCAGGCCGGGAACGAGAGCGAGCTGCTCCGCACCCAGCTGCTCGAGGACCTCGATGAGCTTGCCGAAGGTGAGCGGGTCAACGTCCGCTGGGTCGAGCGTCTCAGAGACCGCCTGGACAACGCCCCTGAGCCTGAGGAGGAGTGCCTGCGGAAGAGAGACCGTGAGTTCGTAGCGGTTGCCCCGCGCCGATGTCGAAGCCGAGTAAGCGAACGGGTATGACTCATAGTGGAGAGCGGGTTGCAGCCCCGACTCCTCGCGTAGCTCGATTAGCATCGGAGGAGGGGCGGGTCTCCTCGGCTTGGCGGCGAGAAGCCTGAGCAGAGTCCTCGAGATTGGGCCCTCCAATCCTATCCCAAGAAGAATGTCGCCGACGATAAAAGAACCAACGTGGCGGCTTAAATGACGGACCCAAATCCATGGCGAATTGGTAGAGGTTCTGGAGTACGCTCTGGTCGTTCTCGCTTCATCCATCCTGATGTTCTTCTCTGTGGGCGTCTACAGCGGGCTCGCCTCCGCGCTGGGACCGGCAGCGGACGAGGCGACCTTCGCGTCTGTGGTCGCACTTGCGAACGGAGCCATCGAACACGGCTCGGCGAGCGCCAGGCTGGACTTCGGCAATGCGAGCATTGCTTGCGGCTCCGGGACGCTCACCTTCGCGACCGCGGACTACTCCCAGAACTCGTCCCTCCCCGTGGGCTGCTCCTTCCCTCCCCAGCGCGTCGACGGTGTCGTGCAACTGACCTTCGAGTATTCTGCAGGTCTCCTCACACTGCGGGTGGAGTGACTTGCCCGCCGCCTCCTACTCCTCGTCGGTGTCGTGGTCTGTCTACTTCGCGGCTGCGGTGGTTCTCGTCGGCACTTGCTACCCCATACTCTCCGGGGTGAAGAGCTACGCGTGCGGCGATTCGGCCGAGGAGACAGCGAAGGGAGCAGTCGAGGTCATCGACAGCCTGGGGCCGGGGATGGTGGTGACGTTTGCATTTCAAGCGCCTTCGCCCGGCGACAGCATCGAACTCGGCGGACAGGAGCTCACCGCGGTCTGGTGCGGGAAGCCCTCCACCTTTCAGACAGCGTGGCAGCTTCCAACCACCTTCCTGACGGCGGGCGTGACGTACTACCTGAAGCTGGCGGGCAGTCAGGTCGAGGTCACGGGCTTTGTCTGAGTCGGAACTCTACGCGGACGTGGCCTTCATGTACATCATTCTGCTAGGACTGATCTTCCTCGCTCTCGCCATGCTCCTTCCGAGGATGGTCGCCGGTTGAGGGTCGTCGACCTCTCCGTCGCCGCCCTGATAGGCTTCGCCTCCGTAGGTGCGATTGCCGTCTGGAATCCCGTCCAGCTTTCGGTCCAAGCCCAGGCCTACTCGGAGCAGGCCTCGCTGACCGACTACCTCATGCACGTGGTGTCGGGCCTCGGCCTTCCCTGGCTGCAGCAGGCGAGCCCAAACGCCATCTGCTCCTCCCTGCTCTCTTACTCCAACTCGAGCCTTCAGGTGTCCGCCGAAGGCAGGGACTTCGTCTGTTCGACGGGCCCGCCCGCAGGGGTCCAGTCCGCGAGCATCGTGCTCCAGTTCCCGAGGGGAAACCTGTCTCTTTTGGCATGGCGACAAGGAAAGCAGTAGCCGCGAGCATCGCTTCGTCGATAATCTTCTCGTCCCTGCTAGTGTCGAACTTCGTCGTCTACTCTGGGGCCGCAGAGAACTTCAAGCTGGTCTCTCTGGCCACAGAGGAACAGGCGTTCAGGGTCCAGGCGGCCCTCGCGACGGGCACTTCCCTGCTCGACCTCATCGACGGCGCGCAGAACCTCCTCTCGTCCGGAAGCTTCGCCTGCTCCAACGCCACCGACTCCGTGGCCCAGGTACTCAGCTCGGAGTCTGTGAACATCGGCGCCGGGAGCTTGCGCTCCCACTCGACGGTCACGCTCGCGCCGGACGGGAACTCGACGGACGACCTCGCCGGACTCCAGCCGTTCAACGGGTCGGTCGATGGAATGACCAACCTGGAGGCGACGACCCTGGCCCAAGGGGCCGCGCCCGACGGGAGCGTCAGCTACTATGCGTCTGAGCAGCACTTCCTGAACATCCCGCTCCGACTCGGATCGCTGACTGGCCAGTGCCTCGGTGCGGAAGCCGAGTTCGCTGCGGCGGTTGGCGGGCTCGGAGGCGACATGTGCAACTCGACGGTCCTCCTGGGCGCTGCGTCTGCCGTCGCCGCTTCGGTGTCCCGGTCCGCTGCGGCCGACGGGTTTGTGGTCTCTGTTTCCTACTTCGTCACATCCGCGCAGCCCTGCAGGGTGGGCTACTGGATATCGGCGCAGCAGCAGAACATCCAGGGGCCCGAGGGCGCGTTCACTTTTACCGAGGAGGAATCTGGATACTTGGAAGCGTAGCCTCAACCTGTGCTCGGTTCGCCGGTCCCCTGAAGAGTCTCCCGAAGAGCTCGCGGACCGTGTACTCGGCCACGCCTCCGCTCTCAGCGATCTCCTTCTGGGTGAGCACCCTGCGCCTGGTCCCCTCCCTCGCGAGCCTGCACTCTGCTGCGTAGACCCCGGTGGCCGCAAGTGAACACGGGCTGTGACCTCCTCGGTCCTCTTCGCTGACGGAGCCGAGCTCCTCGAGCGACACGCGACGCAGCAGTGAGAAGTAGGCGACCGGGTCGAGCCCGGAAGCCCGCAGGGCACTGCAGGGCCCCGGCAGGAGCTGCACGCGGCCAACGATTCTGGCGACGTAGTCCTCGGCCCGCCGCGGGCTGGTCTTGAACGGAGAGTTCAAGGAGAGCTGGATGAGGGAGGAGATCTTCACCTTCCTTCCCAGCAGTCTGTGCGCCTCGACGACCTCCCTGACGTTGGCGCCGCTGACGGCGAGTATCCTGCAAGCCGCGACGATGGAGTAGGCCGAGATGGCGGCCGTAGACACATCGCCTCGGGAGCTCCTCGGTCCCAGGAGGGACTTTGCGATTGTCACCGCCTGAGCCATCACGACTCGGGGGAGCTGGAGCTTCTCTACCACCCTCTCGATCATCTTGGCACAGCCGTACACAGTGCTGTCCTCTCTTCCCGAGTAGTCGGACACCAGTTTCAGATACCTGTAGGTCGAAGGAGAGCCGGCGAAGCCCTTTGAGAACCTCTCTTCGAATCCAGTGTCCGGAGGACCGAGGTAGCCACCCAGGGCCTGGCCGGTGAAGTCTATGGCGAGAGGAGGCTTTGCACCCTTGGTCTCGAGCACCTCCTTGCCCCTGACGACCCCGCATGCGCTGCAGGCGAGTTCGTCGCCGAGGTCCAAGACTTCTCCTCCGCATTCGACGCACTCGGTTCCGGTTGCTGAAGCGATCACGGCGACCGAAACGGAGGGACAGAACTTGTGCGACGAGCGAGACCGGAGTGTGTTGGAGCGACGGGCGCGTGCGCGAGCCGGGAGAGCGGTGTAGCGGAGAGAGGGTGGGTTTCCCGAAATTGGTCGCCAACGGTTAAAAGAGCCGCGGGGGCGTCTCGGCTTCCCGATGGCTGGTAAGCGCAACCTGACGAAGGTCGTTGACGTGCGTGTGCGGCCTTCACGCGAAATCGTGTCTATGGTCGATCAGATGGGAAGAGGCGGCGGATTCACCGCGAAGAGCCTGGCGCAGGCGGCCCAGATTCTGGTCGACATGTACTCGGACGCCGAATGCACCAAGTTCGTTTCCTTTCCGGCGGCGCCGGTCGCAACCGGGGTCAGGGGCGTCCTCGTGGACATAGTCAAGAAAGGGCTCGTCGACGTAATCGTAACCGCGAGCGGGACCTTGGACCACGACATCGCTAGGACGCTGGCGGACTACTATCACGGCAGCTACGACATGGACGACGTGAGGCTGCACAGGTCGGGCTATCACAGGCTCGGCAACATCCTGATTCCGCTGGACAACTACGGGC
>DASPPF010000054.1:0-7265 GCA_035625575.1 Nitrososphaerales archaeon
CTGCGAGTTGAAGAATTCCTCCTCGCTGTCCATCGTCTCGGTGGTAACGAGCTTGGACTCTTTCCCAAGCATGTCCATCAGGTGGACGGCGTATTCTCCGGCGATGTCGAAGACGACGACCGTCAACTGAGGGTCAGCCTTGATGGCTTTCCTGATCAGCAGGCTTGCCAGGTTCGACTTGCCCGAGCCGGTGAACGCGAAGAAGCCGCAGTGGTAGCGAATCAGGTTCGCCATGTCGACAGTGAAAGGTAATCCGAAACCCGACATGGTTCCGATCTTCTCCGCGTCGGGAAGGCAGAGAAACTTCTCGACGGAGGCCTTCGACAGCAGGAAGGCTTCTGCGCCGGGCAGCGGTTCATAGGGCGCTCTGGCGAACTTGAGCTCCCCTACTTCGACCTCGGCAACGTAGTCCGTGGGTATCGCGTTCAGGTCAATCCAGGTTTCCTGCGACTTGCCCCAGCTCTCCTTGATTGTGTCGAGGTACTCCTTCCTGAGCAGCGTAGGCATAGAGGAGTCGACCCCAGGAAGCTGGTAGTGGGTGGGGTTCACTCCAACGACCTCGTAGATCACGTACCTGTTGGAGCCTTCCACGAGCCTTTCAATCGCGATGAAGCTAGGGAAGTAGAGCCTGTCGAGGACCTTGTAGCTGAACTTGGCTTCGACGACGGCCACCTTGTTGGAGACAGTGAGCTCCCTTCCTTCGTTCCTCGAAGTGCGCGTAGCAATGGTACTCCGCCTCAGTCTAGCCTCGAACTCGCCTCCCATGTCGTCGAAGGCGCCTGGAGCCCTGGTAGGCAACTCTATCCACTCGCCGACCTCATTCGCGCGTGTTCCGACTCCGCCCTCTGCTCTCTATAAGTTGTCACTAGGCCGAATATCTTCCTCCTTCGAGAGACGCCGCCGACCCTCAGGTCAGCGACTCCCCGCAGCGAGGCCCGCATGATCCTGACGTCCGCCTTCACCGCCTTGTCTGCGAGGTAGAGCAACTGGTTGTGCCCGAATGCTTCGAAGACTTCTGGATTGTCGTTCATCGACAGGATGTGGAGTATTAGGTTAGAGAGAGGACTGGAATCGCCATCCTCGAAGTACGCATCGATGTCAGTGCTCCCCACCCTCTCCTTCACGCTGAAGCGTCGGACCGCGACCGAATCGGAATCGTCGTCGTAGAGCCTGTCGAAGAGGAACACCTGGGAGCGCACGCCGGGGTCGGACTTCAGGCTCCTCAGCTGGAAGAACGACCTGACGAACAGTCTCTCGCGTGAGACGACCTGACGTGCGCTTACGAGTTCGTGGTCGATTTTCACGATGGTTGAGAACGCGGAGTCGTAGCCCACGGTCCTCCACGGCGTCGCGATGGACGGGTTCTCTGAGCTCAGTATGGCAAGGAACGCCTTGTCGTTCTTCAGCTTGGGAGAAGCCTCTTTGAGGCTGATGAACCCGGACTGCTCGGCGAACGGAAGGACCGAGCGGGCGATGTCGGTGGCCGTGGTATCTTTTGCGATGCCAATCAATAGGGGCCCGCCTTGCTTGGAGAGCCGGTGCAGCTCGCACAGCAGGAAGAGACAGACCGTGTTCACGTCAAGGATTGTCAGGTACTCCTCGCCGCCCAGAGAGAGGGGGTGCTCCTTCTGTCCGAACACGCGCTTGGCGTAGCCCATCGAGAGCTTCGAGAGCCTCTCCCAGTAGCCGGAAAGTCCTGCCCGAAGAATGATGCCGCCGCCTGACCTATCGGCAACTATCGCGTTGTGCCAGTCCTTGTCCATCTTCTCAAGTCTGTTTATCGCTCGAACCACCTCGGGCTCGGTGCGGCGGAGTTTCTTGGCCATCTCCTGAACGGTCATGGGACCACCGAGGAGGAGCTTGAGAACCGCCAGCGGGAGGTATCGACGCCTGGTCGGAACGCTCATCGTCGGGGATCCCAGGTTTATCCCGAGTTGTATGTCGAAGAGGGAGGCGCCGCCCGACTCGGGCAACTTCAGGAGCTTGCTCTCTCCTCGCTTGATGAGATTCCTCGCATCGCGCGAGAGTGTGGAGTAGGTCCCAGACATCGGCCTGTCGAGGAAGACTATGCTCGCCTTGGCAGCACCCAGCACTGCCAGATACAGCTCTCCCAGAGTCATGAAGCAGTTCGGAATCCTCTCCATCGAGTGCTCCAACTCCAGATCAATCTCTGGTTGGTTGCTGAAGACGTTCCCGAGATCTTCGGCCCAGAGTGGCACCGCCGCCGCGGCCGCTAGCCTGGAGTCGCGGTGAGCAGAAGCAAGGTCGAAGGTGATGTGTTCGCCGACCGAGAAGGGGCAGTCATAGGCCGTTGCGTTGGAGTAGAAGAGCATCATCTGGAGCCTCTCGTCGAAGTCCATCGAGCCGTCGATGCCTGTGGCGATGTGTTCCCCGTCTCCGAAGAGCTTCCGAGCTAGTCTCTCCGCCGAAGGTGCATCGACCTGGACGGTAAGCTTCGCCAGGTCCTTCCTGTTCGAGAAGGAGTTGGCCCTGCTCTCGAACCTCGTTATCAGGTCCTTGGTCTGCTTCGAGAGTTCGGCGGCGATTTCGGTCGACACTGGTTCACATCCGTCTTCGTGGGTGAGTAAAAAGCACCAATGCCCCACGGGAGTAATCTCAAGGGGCCGAATATGTTAAAAAGCGAAACGGAACAAACCGTCTTCTGATGAAGATACTCCTCGAGCACAAGCTGCCCAAGAAGCTGAGATATGCCAAGGTCTACGTTGAGACGGGGAGCGCTTCCGTCTACTTCTCCCTCGACGGCGACAGCGCGGACTGGCACGCCAGGATAGGAAGGAAGAGGGGCATCGAGATGTCTGACAAAGAGTACACCAGGCTGCG
The DNA here is from genome assembly GCA_035625575.1 of Nitrososphaerales archaeon. Classification (GTDB taxonomy): domain Archaea; phylum Thermoproteota; class Nitrososphaeria; order Nitrososphaerales; family Gagatemarchaeaceae; genus DASPPF01. The sequence goes on from DASPPF010000054.1 coordinate 2,842, forward strand.
GGCGAACGTGCCCGCGGTCGAGACCGTCGATGACGACGGCAGGATGCTCATCGTGAGAAACGCCCTGGGATTCGAGGAGCACTGGAGGAAACCCAAGTGGGTGCTGACCCGCGCAAGGAGACTCCGCGACGAGAAGACGGAAGCAGATTAGCAGGTACCTGTTAAAAGGCACGACTCTGCAAACACCCCTTAAATCGGATTGAGGGTGTCTTTCCATCAGGATGGAGAGCGTCATGGCGCCCCCGGCCCGAGGGCTGGAGGCGGCCGAGCAGATCATAAGTCTCGGCGAGAGCCGTGGCGTGAGGCTTAGGCTTCTCGGCGGCCTGGCCTTCAAGAAGCTCTGCCCGAGCGCCAGCGCCGCACGCTACAGCAGGGAGAACAAGGACATCGATCTGATCGGGAGGCACGAGAACCAGAAGGAGGTCGTGAAGATCATGGAAACGCTCGGCTACAAGCCGAGGGAGATGTTCAACAAGCTGAGCATGGGAAAGAGGTTGATTTACTACGACATGGGCAACAGGAGAAGGGTGGACATCTTCTTCGACGAGTTGGAGATGTGCCACAGGTTCAACTTCAGGGACAGCCTCGAGCCAGGCAAGGTCACCCTTCCAATAACCGAGCTCGTCATGACGAAGCTGCAGGTCATGGAGAAGACCGAGAAGGAGTACAGGGACCTTCTCGCTGCCTTCGCCGATTTCGGCGTGACGGAGGGACCAGAGGGAATCGACGGGGACAAGATTGCCTCCATGTGCGCGGCCGACTGGGGCCTCTACACCACCTTCACCAAGAGCCTCTCCGCGCTGAAGAGGTGGGCCGGGGAGCTGGCGGGAGACGACAAGGAGGTCATTTTGGGGAGAGTCGATGCGCTTCAGGCCAAGCTCGACGCGAAGCCGAAGACCCTGGCGTGGAGGATGAGGTCGCGCATTGGGGAGAAGGCCAGATGGTACGAGGTCCCCGAGTCTGACGGGGACGCCATGCTGGGCTAGGCCCTTCTGATCTTCAGGACAGCTCCGCCTTCCTTGCCGACTTCGTAGTAGACCTTGGCGCTCGAAATCCTGGGCCTGGACGCTGTCCCCGCTACGGCGACTTCGGCGGACAGGGGTTCGCCGTCTGTCTCTACGGCCACCAGAACCTTGGAACCCTTCTTCACTCGAAGCCGACTGCACATCTCGTCGGTCAGGAAGATTCCGGCGCCTCCGTCGTCGAACTCAAAGTCGACCGGCTTTCCCTGAAAGCTCGCCGAGCCTACGTATCCCTTCTTGGTGAAGGAAGACACGGATACCGCGAAGACCAGTTCGCCCTCGGTTACTCGGCTCAACGAACGTCAGCCGTTACTCTTCGTCAGCCTCGGATTCCATGGAGCCCTCGGAGTCATCCGATTCCTCGGGCAGCTCAATCTCTTCCTCCACAATCTTCTCGCCGTTCTCGCCGACGAGCCCTTCCACCGGGTACCAGTGCTTCTTGCCGTCGAAGGAAGGCATGTCGACCTCGCAGTAACCCGCGATGACCGTCCCAGTCATCACGCCGTTTCGTCCGTTGTCTTTCGGGAGGGTCACCCTTCTGATTTGAACTGCCTCCTCTCCGAAGATTGCCTCCCTGTCGGCCTCGACCCTCACCTTCAGCCCCTTCGCGGGCTTCAGTTCCATCGGGGTTCGTGGTCGGTCGCCTGCGGCTAATTAAGGTCTCGATGAACGCCTCGCGCGCTGCGGTCTCGCACCGCCGGAAGCGAAGTGTCGGACACACCAAGCAAACTAAATAGCGCCGTCGAATCAAGATGAGCAATGCCCCGGCCGCTGACTGCGAGAGAAGTCGACGGGGAACTCCGGAGACTCAAGGGGTGGAAGCGCAGGGGCCGCTTCATCACGAAGACGTTTGTCTTCGATGAGTTCATGGAGGGAATCTCGTTCCTGAACCAAGTCGCGAAGGTAGCTGAGAAGCAGGAGCACCATCCCGACATCAAGATCAGGTACACGTCGGTCACTCTCTCGATTCAGACCCATTCGGAGGGCGGCGTGACCAACTGGGACCTCGGGCTCGCGAGAGCCATAGACAGAGTCACGCAGTAGGGAAACCTCGCGGAACTTGGGCCGAACGTGTCATCGCCCTGACCGGTCGGGCTGCGATTGCCCTCGCGGTTGTTCGGGGTTCGTGGAAGACTTATAACCAACCCGAAGTTGTATACCGTCCAGTGCATCGTTTGTGTCGACACAAGCCATACCCGCCATAACCTCTTCCGGTCAGCCCGTCCTGATCCTGAAGGAGGGCTCGAGCCAGAACAGAGGGCGCGAGGCGCAGCGCAACAACATAGCTGCGGCCAAGCTGATTGCCGAGGTCGTCAGATCGTCCATCGGGCCGAGGGGGATGGACAAGATGCTGGTGGACTCGCTCGGAGACGTGACGATTACCAACGACGGGGCGACGATGCTGAAGGAGATAGACGTGCAGCATCCAGCGGCGAAGATGCTCGTTGAGGTCTCCAAGACGACCGACAACGAGGTCGGAGACGGGACCACGTCGGCGGTCATCCTCGCGGGCGCGCTCCTGGAGAAGGCCGAGGAGCTCCTGGACAAGGACGTGCACCCCACGGTGATCGTGGACGGGTACACCAAGGCCTCGAGGACCGCCCTAGAGTCCCTGAGGGACGTGGCCGAGAAGATTGACCCGCAGGACAAGCCCTGGCTCACCAAGATTGCGCGGACGAGCATGCAGACCAAGCTGGTCGCCAAGGAGGCCCAGTTCCTGGCGGACATGATCGTGGACGCGATTCTGGCCGTGGCCGAGAAGGCGGAGAAGGGATTCAAGGTAGACATAGACAATGTGAAGGTCGAGAAGAAGCCGGGAGGCTCTCTCGGAGACACGAAACTGGTCCAGGGCATAGTCCTGGACAAGGAGGTCGTACATTCGGGGATGCCCAAGAGGGTCGAGAAGGCAAAGATCGCTCTCGTGAGCGCACCCTTCGAGATCGAGAAGACCGAGTTCGACGCCAAGCTGAACATCAACGACCCGGCCATGATGAAGCGCTTCCTCGACGAGGAGACGAAGATGCTGAAGGGGATGGTGGACAAGATGGTGGAGGTGGGGGCGACGGTCGTGGTCTGCCAGAAGGGGATTGACGACATAGCCCAGCACTACCTCGCCAAGGCAGGCATCCTGGCGGTTCGCAGGGCCAAGGAGAGCGACATGACCAAGCTCGCAAAGGCCACGGGTGCGAGGATGGTCAACAACTTCACTGACCTCTCGGAGAGAGACCTTGGCTATGCCGCGCTGGTCGAGGAGAGGAAGGTCGAGGAGGACAGGTGGGTGTTCGTCGAAGGCTGCAGGAACCCCAAGGCAGTGACCATCCTGATAAGGGGAGGGACCCAGAGAATAGTCGACGAGGCCGAGCGCTCGGTCCACGACGCGCTCATGGTGACGAAGGACGTGGTCGAGAAGCCTTCTGTCGTCGCCGGAGGGGGCGCGCCCGAGGCCGAGGCTGCCTACAGGGTCATGACCTGGTCCGAGAAGCTCACCGGCAGGGAACAGCTCGCCGCCCAGAAGTTCGCCGAGGCCCTGGAGTCGATACCGATAGCTCTGGCCGAGAACGCGGGGATGGACCCCATCGACGCCCAGGTGGACTTCCGCGCCAAGCACGCAGAAGGGGGCAAGTGGTTCGGAATCGAGGCCTCAGACGGCAAGGTGAAGGACATGTACCAGAAGCAGGTCTTCGAACCGCTGTCTGTCAAGGAGCAGGTGATCAGGTCTGCCACCGAGGCCGCCTCGATGATACTGAGGATCGACGACGTAATCGCGGCCAGCAAGATGAAGGCGCCACCCGGTCCGCCAGGAGGAGGAGGGATGGGCGGCATGGGCGAAGGCGGCGGCGACTTCGACTAAGTAGACCGGCTTCAACTGTTATATACAATCGGGCCGTTTCTATCACTGGAATGCAGGCCCGAGCGGCGAAGGTCACGTCTGACAAGATACTCCAGACCGCCTCCAGGCTGTTCGCCGAGAAGGGTTACGCGAACGTCTCCATCAGGGACGTCTGCAAGGAGACCGGCACCACAGCTCCCGTGATCTACTACTACTTCGGGAGCAAGAAGGGACTCTACGACGCCGTGGCCCGAAGCAAGCTCTCGATGGCGGGGTTCATCTCCAAGCCCGCAAAGGCGTCGGAGGAGAAGAACCCAGTCGCTGGGATAGAGGCGCTGATTGAGACGTACCTCTCATCCTTCCCGGAGCACACCTTCGACCCCGGGCTGTATCTCACCGACTCGGCGAGCCTCGACAGGGAAAGCGCCAAGAAGATAAGCGGCGAGCTCGAGAAGATACAGTCGCTCGCAGCGGGTTTGGTGAGCAGGTGCATCGACGCGGGCGAATTCAGGAAGGCCGACGCCGCCCTCGCCGCGGAGTGCCTGCTGGGCATGCTGAACAGGGTCATCTTC
>DASPPF010000055.1:0-12677 GCA_035625575.1 Nitrososphaerales archaeon
GGTCGCACTACAGTCCTTGCACGTCAAGATCTCGCCCTGAATTGCGTCCGCCGGAACCGAGAGTTCCGCATCGCATTCTGTGCAGTTCACACGAATTCACCTCCGACCTTGCGATTATGGTGCGCGAAAGACGGGTTTATATCGATTTTCGTATGAAATCGGCAGAATCCGCACAGGATGGCGCTGGCGCTCGGGCACCATGAGGCTCCAAGTCAGCGTTTTCCTTCAGTCATACCATCTGTAACGACGAGGTTCGCACCTGCAAAAGTCTTGCGAAACAGCCCGCCCTTGGTAGAACCCTCAGGGGGAGACCTGGACTGCGTGCGCGAGGTCCGCCTTCTCGACGCGAGCCTCGAACAATCCGAAATCGGTGACCATCGCGCTGGTTCTCCTCTGTATTTCCGCCACGTCTGTCCGCACGGCCTCCGACGGTCTCACCAATCTACGTGCACGTACTTCGCGTCGGGGCTCCCTTTGGGAACTTCCGTCCCCGGACCAGATTCGCAGAAGGTGTGGAATCCAGCCCTGATGCAGGCGTCGTACAAAGCCGTCAACGAGTCGTGGCTGGCAGGTTCGGGTGCAAGGTCGAGGGCCCGGCCAAGCACATGCTTGTTGTTCGGGCGAACGTCACCAACCGCCTTGTTCCTTTGAGGAGACCTGAAGCCGCTGATCACGCGTAAAGTGAGCATGGAGTCTTTCCTGAACTCCAACGCGACCTTGTCAAGGGCACCCTGCATCCCACCGTCGACGGCCCAGTTGTAGTTCCCTACGTTGAAGCTGCCGTCAATGGGACGAGCACAGCAATCTGCGCGGGATGGAACGACATTTTCGTTGTGATCGATGTATTCCTGACGCAAGAGGTCCACATCATCCTGTATCAGGATGAAGTACTGCGGCGTGCCTTCAAGCGTCGCGCTGACCGTGTACTGAAGTGGAGGGTTGCGGACCGTCGACCCCCCGGTCGGACGGTTCACCGGGTTGGGCCGAAAAGCGAATCTCGGGCTGTGCGGAAGCTGGCTGGGGGTCCCGCTCCCGCTGATTGGACTCCGTTCCTTCACTTCCCATGAAACAAGATTCGACCATCCCGACTTGGCGAGCGTCACCCCTGGGATTACCGCTTGAAAAGTCGGGGAGTCGCTGGAGACAAACGAACTGCACCCTTCCTTAGCCCTGTCGACCCGCTCGATATTGACCAGAGGAACAAGAGTGAACGTCCATGTCGTGGTTCGCGTTCCCAAACCTGACTCGTCCTGTAGCGTTTGATCGAACGTCTGCGGCTTCGGATTGCAGAGGTCTATCAGCAGATGCTGAGATTCGGTCAGACCCGTCTGCGGAAGAGCGTTGACCATGAGAAGGTCGGCTGCGCGCTCCGATGGGATGACCACTGGGACAGGAGCCTTCAAGACATCGAGAACGGTGGAGGGCTTGTCGGTACGCGGATTGGGGAGGCCCCAGTTCCATCTCGTCGAGAAGGGATCCGGGGCGGGGGCCGCACCCTGGTCGGTCTTCCCGAGGACGACCTCGGTCCCCTTCGCATCTATTCCTGAGCTGCGAACGGCAATCCTGACTGCCTCGATGGCGGGGTCATACGTCCCTCCGATGGTCCACCCCGCACCTCCCGACCCGGATACCTGCTTGGTCGGCGTCGACGCCTGAGCGTTGAAGGTTCCGCCCATACTTCCGGCGACCGAGTTCTGCGGAATGGTTGAATCTCCAGTCTCTTGATGACCGCAGCAATTTCCTCCCTTCTCTTCGGAAAGGAAGACGTTGAAACCAAGGATTCCTTCAACGCTGCAGGAAAGCGCATTCCTGCCGGTGATGGCGCTTTTCGCGCTGACCTTGGCGGTCCACGCGCCGGAGATACCCAAGCCGACGAATCTCCTCCAGCTGGCCGCGGGAGTTTTGGATATTTATCACTGCCCGTTACATCTCCTTGCAGACGTTTCGCGCGGTTGCGTATCAGCCCGATAGGAGGGCTCTGTAGAAACCTTCCGACATAGGAAGATGCGACAATCCTGATACGTGGTTCGTTGTTCAGCCCCTCTTCCCGACGGACTTCACCTCATCCCCATGACGGTGCACGGGATGGAATCCTGCTGATCGCTGTTCTCAGTCCTCCTCTTGGCAGGGTTAGTCCCGTTCGCGACATGGATTCCGAAGTTTTGCCCTTCCTTGTTGAGTGTCCCTGTCTTCAAACTTCTATGATTCGGATTCCGGGAACACTGAACAGTCCACTCGCACAGGTGGAAAATTCGGACCAGTGGGGGACCCTGTCCCAGGGCTATGGAGGGGAGAAAGCCCCGATGAGGAGCTTCCTGCCCTCGCACTGGCCTAGGTTGTCCAGGGCGCTTCCATCGCAGCGTTGTTTCCTGCGATTTGGCCTGTGGCTATGTACGCAGGGATGTCACTAACAGCAACGACGTACAGGAAGGCTTGCTCTCCCCCCAGCTCCCCGGCCTCGTATAGCCTGGGAATGGGGTTGTTGTTGAAGTCGCAAACCCGCCATTGTGCGTCGTGGATGGGTCCGCCGTGCGTGTTGTAGGAACCTGGGAACAGGGGAACAGCGTAGAACGGCGGCGTGGAAACCGGTGCCATCTGAGCGGCTGTTCTTCCGAAGACCGTGTCTCCGTTGCCGGCTGCGCAGTCTGCGTTCCACTTGTTCACAGTCGCAGTCAGCATGGAAGGGTTGGCCTTGATTTGGATTTTGCCCGCCGGTCCTTGGATTGCGGGCACCATCTTCTGGCCAATCTGACTGAGAGTAGCCATTGTCGGAACAGTCGCTATTGCAGCCTGGTTGATCGCGTTGGCCAGGTCCGAGGGTGAAGTCGCCCCTTCGATGATCCAGCCTTTCGCCAGCGCTGCGCTGTTGCCGGGCCATGCGGCGCCTCCCAAACTGGCGCCAGGTACCCCGAGATATGTGATTCCGACACTGCGACCGATTGGACCGGCCGCGAATGTCTTGCTGTCGAAGATCATGAAGCTTGGAATACGCGTGTATTCTGGCACGGTGGGGTCGAACTGGCCCATCCAGGCGGCACAGCCGTGCCCGGAGAATGGGGAGACCTCTTCGTTGACGTACCTGTTGCCATACTTGTCGACGATGAACCAACCGAAACCCGATGGGGTACAGCCCCACGCCATGTTGTAGTCTGGGAACCACATGTCGTAGGTCCCAGCCTGGTGGTTCATGTGCCACATTCCCGCACCGACCTCCGCGGCCATCGTGATTCCGTCACCCGTGTCGTATTGCCATCCCTCGAAGCGGACCGGGTAGCACGGGAGGTAGTCCAACTTCATCTGTTCGTTGTACTCGTATCCTCCGCACGTGAGAATTACAGCCCTCTTGGCCTGGACGTTCAGGACAACGCTCTGGTTCTGGAGGGCCTGAACTCCGAGGACTTCGTTGGTGGTTGGATTCTGGATCAGGTGCGTTGCTGAGGTGTTCCACAGGATGGGGATGTTCAGTCCCGCGACAACTCCGTCGATGGCGCTGAAACCTCCAGGGCATCCATTGGTGAGTGATGAGCTGCCCGTGATGCAGTTCAGTGGCTGAGTTATCCCGGGGTATTCACCAAAAGTGGTGCTGACCGTGGGATTGGCATGCGGGATCTTCATCGCCTGGAGCCACGCCGGTACTTGGCTCGCCACAGTGCACAATGCCAGGCAGACATCCATCGGGGTCGCTCCCCAACAGGCTTGGAAGAGGGCCTCGGCCCCAGTGGTCGGATTAATCGGGTAGCCGACTCCTCCGGCGCACACGCTGCTGTTGCCGCCGCCTCCTCTGATGGTCAGTCCCGTGGGTGTCGCTCTGTTAACGAGCGGGGTCTTCTCAAGAACCAACACGTTGGCACCGAGGTTGTTAGCCGTGATTGCGGCAACCGCGCCCGCTCCACCGTAGCCTACGATTACGACGTCAGCCGTATACGACCAGGTACTTGGTGTTGAAGTCGGTTCGTCTTGGACCGCAGCGCCGGCTACGGTTCGTGCCGCTCCGACTCCAGGTGCCAGTGACACTGCTCCCAGCGCCATCGCGCCTGCAGCCGCAGTTCCTACGAACTGTCTCCTCGATAACTTCCTGTCAGCATTCGCTTCTGTCAATTGGAATCGGTCTTGTATAAATCGCACATTTGTATAAGAGATGGTGCCTTGGAATGCACTAAAATGCACGAATGCGCTTGCGAACTCTCAGGACACCGAACGGCTCGCCTTGGCGGCTGTCAACCCTAACCAGGGAGGGCCCCACCTGTCGATTCAGCGAATGGTCCGCAGCACCATCGTCGTGTTCGTGTTGATGACACCCTCCACACGCCGAATGGCCTCGATGGACTTGTTGACCTCGACGATATTCGCACCCTTTACCAGGACCGCAAGGTCGAACTGGCCAGCGGTTTCGTAGACGACGTCCACGCCCGCGACACCCTTCACCCTCGAGCTCACCTGATTCGTAGGAACCGAAGGGTTCACCGAGACCCAGGTGATCGCGCTGCTGAGCTTCTGGTCGTCGACCTCGACCGTGAACTTGCGGATCCGCCCGCTGTCCTTGAGATTGGCTATCCTCCGTCTTATGGCAGACTCGGACATGTTCAGCTTCGCGGCGAGGTCGGTGTTGGAGATCCTCGAGTCTTGCGTGAGAGTCGCTATGATCTGCTCGTCTGTCTTATCCGAAACGCCTTTTGTCCTCGGCATCCAGGACTCCCTCCAGCACCTCCATCCCCCTGGCTATTTGGCTGTCGTCGATTACGAGCGGAGGCAGAAGCCGGAAAGTCTCCTTGCCGGAATAGGCAAAGATGGCTCCGCGTCCGATTGCGTCGAGCAGGAGCTGGTGTATGTCTATCCTCGTCTCGAGAGCGAGCATCATGCCCAGGCCCCGCACCTCCCTCGCCACCTTATGGCCCGATGCTATCTCGACCAGCCTCTCCTTCAGCCTCTTTCCCTTCGTCTCAGCCACGGCGGGGAGGTTGTTCTTTCGGATGAAGTCGAGAGCGGCAGAGCCCGCTGCACAGGCGAGCGGATTCCCCGCGAAGGTGCCAGTGTGCTCGCCCCTCTGAAGGCGTGACGCTATTTCAGGAGTCGTGAGGGCTGCGCCGAGAGGAACCCCTCCTCCCAGCCCCTTGGAAGTGGCCATTATGTCCGGCACCACCCCCCAGTGCTCTGACGCCCACATCCTGCCCGTCCTTCCCAAGCCTGATTGAATCTCATCCAGTATCAAGAGCGCTCCAGCCCTGTCGCATATCTCTCTGACCTCCTTCAGGAAGTCGGGCGGGGGTATGATCACGCCGGTTTCCCCCTGGATTGGCTCTGCGATGACTGCCGCTGTTTCGTTGGTCACCAGCGGCGCCACCGACGCGGCGTTCCCGAACTCTGCGAATTCGACCCCATCCACCAGAGGTGCGAACGGCTCGCGGTACTTCTTGTTCCACGTCGCCGAGAGAGCCCCCATGGTCTTCCCGTGGAACGCCCCCTTCATAGAGACGAACTTCTTCCGGCCGGTGTAGCGCCTCGCCAGCTTCAAGGCCGCCTCCACGGTCTCAGTGCCGCTGTTGGTCAGGACTGCCTTGTCGAGCCCCTTTGGAGCCACAGAAGCGAGCCTCTCGAGGAATCCAGAGCGTGCGTCGTTGTAGAACGACCCGTGGCAGGTAATCAGCTTCTCTGCCTGACTCTTGACCGCCTCGACCACGTCCGGGTTGCAGTGGCCGACGATTGCCACGCCTATCCCCGCCATGAAGTCCACGTACTCCCCGCCGGACTGGTCCCAAACTTTCGCGCCCTTTCCCTTGACGATGGTCAGCGGGAACTTCTGGAAGATGGCAGCGCCAAACCGCTCCTCGATCTCCTGGGCGCTCTCCATCTAGGCTATCACCGTGCAGCCCTTGTGGGCCAGGGCATTGGACAGTGGCTGTTCTCGCGTGCCCGAGCAGATGATCGCCTCCTTCACCCCGGCGTTGACCGCGTCCACGGCGGCAAGCACTTTCTTCTGCATTCCAAAGCCAACCTCCGAAACGCGGGACGACGCGGATGCGGCGGAGATGCTCTCGACCAGCTTCCCCTCCAGCATCAGCCCGTCCACGTTGGTAAGGAACACGACCGCGTCGGCCGAGATGCCGGACGCCAGCGACCCCGCCGCTCTGTCCCCGTCGATGTTGAGCGGCTCCGAGTCCTCACCCACGGCGACGGGTGACACGATGGGCAGGTAGCCTCCGGACATCAGCGCGTCGATGAGACCCGAGTTGACCGACTCGACCTTGCCGGTGTATCCGCCCTCGATCAGGAGCTTCCTTCCTCGCTCGTCGACTATCACCAGCTTCTTCTTTCTTTTCCCCTGGAAGAGAGAGCCGTCCAGGCCCGTGAGGGAGACCGCGCGGACGCCCTTCGTGCGCAGGGCGAGGACGAGCCTCTTCGCGAGCATTCCGCTCATCACCATGGTGTAGATCTCGGCCGTCTCCCTGTCGGTGTATCTGCTCTTGATCCCGTCCGGAGAGACGACGAACCGTTGCTCCTTTCCGAGCTTGGTTGCCATCTGGGTCACGACCTCGCCGCCGCCATGGACGAGGGCGACCTGGGTAGTCGGAGCGAGCGCAGCCAGGTCGGCTAGGAGATTCTCGGGGACTCCCTCCTTGAGGAGGCTCCCGCCAATCTTGACCACCATTCTCATTTTCTCTACACCGGATGAAGAGGAGCCTGCGTGAGCCCTGTCTTCTCGTCGAAGCCGAGCATCAGGTTCATCGACTGGACGGCGTTCCCGGCCGCACCCTTGATGAGGTTGTCAATGGCGCCGAGTGCCACTATCCTCCCAGTCCTCTCCTCAATCTCGAAGCCGAGGTCGCAGAAGTTGGAGCCGATGACCAGCTTCGGGTCAGGGAGCCTGAACGGACCCTGCTTGTCCCTGACCAGCCTGATGAAGTAGCTGCCTGAATACGTGGCCCTGTAGGCCTTCCAGACGTCGATTGGCTTGACCTGGGCGTCGGTGAACAGGTGGCAGGTGCAGAGGATTCCGCGGACCATGTTGACCGCGTGGGCCGACATCGAGACGCTGACGCTCTCGCCCGAGACCATGGACATGACCTGCTCGATCTCGGCGGAGTGGCGGTGACCGGCAGGAGCGTACGGTCGGACTACGTTGAATCGTTCGGAGAAGTGGGTGGCCGTGGACGGCTTTCCGCCGGCTCCCGAGGAGCCTATCTTAGCGTCGACGACTATCTTGTCGCGGTCGATGCCGAGAGACTTCTCCTTGAACAGGGGCGCCATGGCGAGGATTGAGGTTATGGCCATGCATCCGGGGGACGCCACGAGCCTGGCCCCCTTGACCTGGTCGCGGTTCAGCTCGGGGACGGAGAAGACGAATTTCTCCAGGAGGTCCGGCGACGGATGCTCGTAGCCGTACCACCGCTTGTACTGCTCCTTGTCCCTGAGCCGGAAGTCCGCGCTCAGGTCCACGATCTTGATGCCGGTCGCGGCCAGGCTGGGCATGAACTTCACGGACTCGCCGTGCGGCAGCGCGGCGAACACGACGTCTGCCATCTCCGTGACCTTCGACTGGTCATACGGCGTGAACTTCAGGTCGGTGACTCCCCTCAGGTTCGGGTGCACCCTGAAGAGATACTCGTCGGCGTAACGCCTCGACGTCGCGAGAGTCAGCTCTGCCTCGGGGTGCTGAAGCAGCAGGCGGACCAGCTCTCCTCCTATGTAGCCCGACGCCCCGAGAACCGCTACCCTGACCATCAGCGCTTCACCGTGCTCGCGATGTATTCCATTATCTTCTTCGGGATGCTCCACTCGACTGCCGACTGGGCGCCTTTGAACTCGACCGTGTTGTTCACCTCGTGGACGACGTGGCCCTTGGGCCCCTCCATCGCATCGACCCCGAGCACGCCTCCGCCGACGACCATCGCTGCCTTCAGTATCATCTCCTTGAGCTCCGGGGTCGGAGTGAAAGCCTTCGAGATCCCGCCCCTCGCGACGTTTGTTCTCCAGTCACCTTCGGGCGCGTACCTGTAGACGCAGGCGACCAACTCGGTTCCTGCGACCACAGCCCTGATGTCCCGCGGAGGCCTCTGGATGTACTCCTGCACGTAGTACATGTGCTCGACAGGGTTCGGGAGCTCCTCTCTGAGCTCCACTATGGACTGGAGCGTCGGCTTGTCCCGTATGACGCTGACCATCCTCCCCCAGCTCCCGACGAAGGGCTTCAACACGACCGGGAAGCCCAGCTCCTCGGCAGCCTTCTCGACCATCTCTGACGACAGCGCGACGAACGTCCTCGGCGTGGGGACGCCCGCCTTCGCCAGAGCCATGGTCGTGGCCAGCTTGTTCCCGCACAGGTCGGCAACCTCATACCGGTTGACCACCTGGGCTCCCGCACCCTCGAGCATCCTCGTGAGGAAGAGAGACCTGTAGTGGCTTATGCACCTCTGGACCACCACGTCGCCCAGCCCGTGGCCGTTGCCTTTCGAGATGTCGAAGATGAGAGCCTTGGCGTCCACCAACGAGGCCTCGATTCCCATCGAATCAGCCTCGTCCTTCAGTGCCTTCTCTTCCCACCTGAGCCTGTCGAACGTAATGCTAGCCTTCAATCTACTCGCCCCAGTCCTCCTCGACCTGGTCTGCTGGCTTGATGACCGCTTCCCCTCCCTTGATCTCGGCCACCTCGTACTCAGCTCCGCAGTCCTTGCACGAGACTATCTCTCCGACTATGGCGTCGCTGGGGACGACAATCACGGCGTCGCATTCGCTGCACCTCGTCTCCATTGCTATCTCTTCACCCCCGTTGACAGCCGCTTAACGGTTCGCATCAGCAGCCTTTCTGAGCTGTTCATCGACCTCACGATGGCTGAAAGCCTTTGCTCGCTCGACTCGAGCAGACGGGACCTAGAACGGACCTCCGAAGGTATGAACTTGGGGTTGCTTCCGCCCTCGGTCCTGATTCCAGAGAGGAACCTCGACGGATCGAGGACGTCTGCCGCCTCCTTCTCGCTCATATTGATTCTCTTGCCCAGCTTCGACGAGACCGCGGCCATGTGGCGCGTGGTCGCCTGCTCCAGGCTGATGTGCTCGCCGACGGACACCCTGACCAGCTCGCCGACTACCGCGTGGGCCGTCCGGAATGAGACGCCGCGGGTCGCCACCAGATGGTTGGCCAGGTTGGTCGCCGTGGAATAGTCGTTGGCCATCGATCTCCGTATCGCTTCGAAGTTGAACTTCGAGGTCCTTAGCATGCCTCCCAGCATCTTCACCGATGACTCCGTGTCCCTCAGCCCGTCCCACAGGTGAAGCGTGGCCTCCTGGAGGTCCATGTTGTAGGCGAAGGGGAGGGACTTGGATATGGAGAGGACGGCGACGAGCGCGCCGACGACCGAGCCGAACTTCGACCTGGCGACCTCGGCGACGACGGGGTTCTTCTTCTGAGGCATGATGCTGCTGGAGGTCGCGTACTCGTCGGCGACCTCGACGAAGCCGAACTCCCTGGAGCTCCATATGACGAGCTCCTCCGACATCCTGCTGACGTCGACCATGATCATGGCGCAGCAGGCGAGCGTTTCCGAGAGCAGGTCGCGGGAGGCCACCGAGTCCATGGCGTTGGTCGTGACTCCGTCGAAACCCAGGAGCCGTGCGACCCTTTCCCTGTCGATGTTGACGGATGTGCCTCCTAGCGCAGCCGAGCCCATCGGCGACAGGTTGATGCGGGCGTGGAGCTGAAGGAGGCGCTGCACGTTCCTCTGGGACGAGTCGAAGTAGGCCAGGTAGTGGTGGGCCAGCGTTATCGGCTGCGCCCTCTGGACGTGCGTGTAGCCAGGCAGCATGTTTGCGCCCCGTTTCGACGCTATCTCGAGGAGCGACCGCTGCAGGCCGATGACTTGAGCGAGCAGGCCTGCCACCCTCTCTCTGAGCCTGATTCTGATGGCCGTGGCGACCTGGTCGTTCCTGCTCTTTCCGAGGTTCATGTAGCCCGCCGTGTCGACCCCCATTGAGTCCACCGCCTGCTGCTCGAGGTACTGGTGGAAGTCCTCCGCGATGGTTCCCTCTCTCCACGACGGCGAGGCGCGCTGAAGGAATCTGAGGCACTGGCCGCCAATCCTCGGGGAGACTTCGCCGCCCTCGATGAGCGCGACCATGTGCGCCGAGTTGACCTGGATCACCGCTCTGGCTATCTGCCAGTCGAACCCCATGGAGGAAGTGAAGGCGGTGACCTCGTCACTCCGCTTCCTTAGCCTTCGCCCTCTGACGTCCACTTTTTTCCCTTCCCTCTCTGAAAGATTCCATGCTGGCAGCGACCCTCGACTGGAGCCCCCAGAGCTCGATGAATCCGATGGCGTTCTTCTGGTCGAAGGTGGAGGCCTTCCCGTAGGTCGAGAGGTTCAACTGGTAGATGGAGTAATCAGAGGACCTCCCCACGATGCGGATTCCCCCCTTGAACAGCTTGAGCTTCACCTTGCCCGTGACCCTGTGCTGGGTGGCCTGGATGAACCTGTCCAGGTCCACCCTCAGCGGTTCCAGCCAGAGCCCGGAGTAGACGAGCCAGGCCCACTCCCTCTCCACGCTCGCCTTGAAGTCGAGTTCGTGGCGGGTGAGCACGAGTTTCTCCAGGTCCCTGTGAGCCTCCACTATCGCAACCGCGGCCGGGCACTCGTAGACCTCCCTTGACTTGATGCCGACCAGCCTGTCTTCGACGTGGTCGATTATCCCGACTCCGTGCCCGCCGACGAACCTGTTCAGGTGGTCGATCAGGGCGAGAGGGTCCATCGTCCTTCCGTTCACCTTCACCGGGAGACCGGCGTCGAATCCTATCTCGACGTATCCCGGAGTGTCGGGTGCCTTCTCGGGGAGCGTCGTCCATTCGAAGGCATCGTCCGGCGGCTCGACCTCTGTGTGCTCGAGGGGACCGCTCTCGATCGAACGACCCCAGAGGTTCTGGTCGACGCTGAAGACCGACTTCTTGGGCTTGATGGGGATGCCGTGCTTCTGGGCCCAGACGATCTCCTCATCACGGGCCATGTTCCAGTCCCTGACGGGTGCGATGACCTCGAGCGCCGGGTTCATCGCCCTCACGCTCACGTCCAGCCGGACCTGGTCGTTCCCCTTGCCGGTGGACCCGTGCGCCACGGCGAAAGCGTCCTCCTTCTCCGCGACCTCAACGAGCTTCTTTGCAATCAAGGGTCTGCCGAGGGCCGTGCTCAGCGGGTACTTCCCCTCGTACATCGCGTTTGCCCTTATGGCCGGGAAGATGTAGTCTGAGACGAACTCTGCCTTTGAGTCGATGGTGTAGTGTTTCTTGGCTCCGAGCAGCTTCGAGCGCTTCTCTATCTCCGCCATGTTCTCCTGCTGTCCGAGGTCGAGAGTCACGGTCACCACTTCGGCGTTGTACTTCTCCTGCAGCCACTTCACGCAAACCGAGGTGTCGAGGCCGCCAGAGAAAGCGAGTGCAATTGTCTTCGGCATAGATGAGTCGTGAAGACCTCCAGAAACTCTTTTATAGATTTTGGCCGCGTCTGACCGAAATTTGCCACGCCGTGGTCTGAATCTGGCCAACCCCGTCTCGGTCACTTCTGCGGTCAGGGAGGAACTGAACTTCGACCTCTCGGTGCAGGATGCGCTCGCGCGCGACTACGTCAACCTCAGCGCGCTGGCGAGGATGCTCGTGCCGAAGGTCGCGAAGAGGACCAAGAAGAAGGTCAGGGTCGAGGGCGTCATAACGGCGCTGAAGAGGGTTCGCAGCGCTTACTCTCCGGCCTCCCACGACATAGGGAGGGTGATTGCCGGCAGCGTGGTCAACGTGAGGACCCACGTCTCCAAGGTGTCCGTTGAGAAGAACAGGCGCACGCTTCAGGCGGTGGCCTCGATGCTGGCGAGGCACCAGGAGGACTTCATCCAGGTCTCCGAGAGCCTGTCGGCCATCACGCTGATCTTCGACCAGCGGCTCCACAAGAGGGTGAAGAAGGAGCTCTCGGGCGGGGAAATCCTGGCCGAGGGCGACGACCTGGCTGCAATCATAGTGCAGAGCCCCGAGAGGATAGTCTCCACCCCCGGCTGCGTCATAGCCTTCTACAACCAGTTGTCCAGGCGCCACGTGAACATGGAGGACACGGTGAGCTGCCACACCGACACGATAATGGTCGTCAGGGTGAAGGACGCGGGGAAGGCGTTCGAAGCGCTCACGGAGCTGATAGACGAAGAGCGGAAGAGGCTCGAGTAGCGGCTCAGTCGCCTTTCGCGATCCGTTCCAGAGCCTCGTTGAAGGGTAGCTGCTCTTCCTTCCGCTGCTTCATGTCCCGCAGAGTCACGGTCCCGGCCGACAGCTCCTTCTTGCCGAGTATCAGGGCCCAGCCGGCCCCCATGGCGCTCGCGTCCTCGAGCTGTTTGCCCAGGGGCCTGTCCTGCCCAGGAATCTCTGCCCTGAAGCCAGCCGACCTCACTCGGGTGAGCAACTGGAGAGCACTCCCGTAGACGTCCCGGCTCGCGAAGGCGACCAGGGTGAGGGGAGCAGGCTTCGCCGCCGTGCCCTCGAGCGAAAGGACGGCCCGGTCAATTCCGCCGGCCGCGCCGGTGGCCGAGAGGTCGGGCCTGCCGAGCAGCCTGGGTAGCAGGTCATACCTGCCGCCTCCGCAGAGGGAGCCCAGGTCTGGTCGACTCGAGTCGACGACCTCGAAGACGACGGCGGTGTAGTAGTCTATTCCGCGGACTAT